>DAORCZ010000279.1:0-8949 GCA_035345735.1 Pseudomonadota bacterium
AGCTCGCGGGTGGCACGTCGGAAGCTGCGAATCGCTTTCCCCAGACTGCTCGCCGCTTCGGGAATGCGCTGTGGTCCCAGCACCAACAGTGCCAGAACAAGGATCACGATGAGTTCCGTCGGCCCAAGCCCAAACATAGACGCAGTCTACGCGCTCGTTGCGGCGCCTTCAACCACCGTATCCGTCGAGAGTCGGCAAAGCACTGCTTCAGCAGGGCACGACCCCGAACCGTCTGACGGTGGCCACATACAAACAGTGTACTGGAGATGGTGGAACGAAGAAACTGCGTGCGTTTGCCGATTGCCTGCTGCGCTGGGGCGCTCTCGGCGATGGTTGAAAAGTCGGCTGGTCGAGCTTACTTGGCTACCTGCAGACGGACCCGTCTCTCGCGGTCCAGCTTGGCTTCCATGCCGAGCGCTGAGATGGCTTGATCCACTGTCTGGGCGTGCTCAGGGAGGGGGAGCGCAAGCTCGGCCAACCCTTCGACAATGCGGACCTTGATTCGCCGCGACTCCTCCTTGGGGTTGGAGAGGAGCTGGATGAGCGGAGCCAGCGTGGCGCTGCGTACGTCTTCCGCTGTCCCACCGGTCGGGCCGCCGAGCTGGAATAACAAGGCCTCCACCGCCTTGAAGCGCACTCCCTCATCGATGTCCTCCAAGTAGGGGACGATCATCGCGGCGATCTCGACTTGTCGGTGTTCTCCAAGGAAGTGCACGAGCTGGATCTTTTTGCTGGGATCGCGAACGTACGAGTTATCGTTCCATTCGCAGAGCTTGCGCAGCGTCTCTACGAAGCTGTTGCCGCTCGATACGCGCTCAAGAATCTTGAGCGGCCAGGCCAGTGTCTCGGTCTCGCGCATGTATTTGTGCAGAGCTGGCAGTACCTTGCTGCCCATCCCTGCCAGCGTCTCAAAGACCCACTCTTTTTCCTGCTCGTCTTCGATCGTCTTGTCGTAGTTGAAGCTGAAGCGGCGTAGAAGACCGACCATGGCCTCCTCGCTGGCATCGTCGCGCAGCTGCTCAAGCGCCTTCCATCGGTCGATGGACTGCGCGTGCTTGTCGCTGGCGCGCTGAATCGTCTTCTGCAGACCACGACGGGCGCGGCCTTCCCTGGAGAACAAATCGCTTAGTCCCAATGTCGGAAACCTCGTTCAGCTTGTAGTAAGACCGGGAAGGTGCGGGCGCCAGATCTATTCTTTGCAGAGCTCTAAGCCCTTGAGCGCCTCAGGGTTATTGCTGGCGGCGCCGTTGAGGACTTTCGTGTAATACACGCGAGCTTCTTTGCAGTTGCCGGCCTTGTAATAGGCCTTGCCGAGCAGGAGGTAGACAGACGTGCCTGGCTTTTCTTTGAGCGCTCGCTTGCCCCACTTGATGGCTTCGCTGGAGCGCCCGCGGGAGAGGTCAGCCTCGCCCATGCAAGCCAGAGCCAGGCCGCGGACTTGAGGATTGCCTGCGGCTGTGTAGCAGAGGTTGAAGGCCACTTCGTTGTTCTGCGTGTTGAGCGCGATGTGGCCGTCTTCGATCTTGCTGATGGCCACCGCGCGGTCGATGGACGGGGGCATTGGCAGGTGGCCGAGCTTTTCTTTTGCGCTCGTGCCCCCTTTGCTTGGTGGGCCAGACGGCGGCGGCTCAGTGCCTGGGCGCTCATCGGGGGGCGGGTTTGGCGGATTGGGCTGGCTGACCTTGGGGCCTGGGCCGGGGGGGACAGCCGGGGGGCTGCCGGAATTCTGGATACCACTCGACCCGCCGTTGTTCGTTGTGCCGCTGTTGCCGCCGCTGCTTGAGCCTGCGCCTCCGGCTGGAGTTTGCAGCGTGGTGGGCCCCCCTTGCCCTGTCGGGTGGTGATTGCTCGTGGTCAAAACGCGAGGGGGGGTAAATGCCCAATACAAGCCGGCCAGAACCCCCGCGACGCCGCCACTTATCGCCATCCACCCGAAGAGGGCGCGCTTGCGCCGCTCGGCGGGGACCTGTGCTCCCACGGACTCGCTGACCGTATCGGGGCGGTTGATGGCACTCGCAGGTGTGGCCACTCCCCGACGGATCTCGTCGATGCACGCCGTAATCTCGGCGGCGACGGCAGCCATGTTCTGCGGACGTCCTTCTGGAGACCGGGCCAGCATCCGGGTGACCAGATCGGCCACGCGGGCAGAAAGCTCGGGGCGCAGCGACGCGATCGGCGCTGGATCCTCCGTCGCCTTGCGCGTCAGAATTTCCATCAGATTGTTGCCGGTGATGGGCTTTTTCCCCGACAACATCTCGTAAAGAATGGCACCCAGCGAGTAGACATCGGCCCGCCCATCGCTGTCGCGACCCGCGGCCTGTTCGGGAGCCATGTACTCCGGTGTTCCCATCGCCATGCCAGGCGTGGTTAAGCGGACCTTTTCCTCCTGCAGCGACTTGGCGATGCCAAAGTCCAGCACCTTGACGAAGTTCGACGTGCCCTCGTGGTTGATGAGGAACACGTTCTCGGGCTTGAGGTCGCGGTGAATGATGTTGTTCTGGTGAGCTGCCGCGAGCGCCTCAGCCACCTGATGCGCAATGGCCAGCGAGTCGTTGATCGGCAGGCTGCGCTCGCGCTTGAGTCGCTCGGCGACATCGACGCCCTCAAGCAGCTCCATTACGAAGTAGAACGAGCCGTCTACCGTCGTGCCGCTATCGGTAACTTCGATGATATTGGGATGGTTAATCTGCGACGCGGCCCGTGCCTCCATGCGGAAGCGGGCCACCACCTCGGGCATGCGCGAGTACACCGGATGCAAGATCTTGATCGCGACCTTGCGTCCGATCTCGCGATGCTCTGCCTCGAAGACACGGCCCATACCGCCCTCGCCGATCTTGCGCAGGATCTTCCAGCGCTCGATCGTCGTGCCGAGCATTTTTTCGGTGTCGTAAGCGGCGAGCTGTTCGCGAACCGCATCTGGGATCTCGCCTTCGCGCAAGCGGCTGTTGTTGCCGGCGGCAATCGCGTCCTGCGAGGGGCGGCGGATCGCGTCGAGGATCTCGTCCTTGCGCTGCTGGACCTGCAGTGCCGCTTCCATGTCGGCTTGACGTTGTGCCTTGAGGGTCGCCAGTCGTTCCGGCGCTTGCTCCAAGAGCTCGCGCCGCTGCAGTCGATCGCGCGCGATGTCCTCGTCGAAGAGCTCTTGCATGAAGGCCGCAACTCGGGCGCCATCCGTCGCCACGTAGTCCTTGTTGCTAGCCATAAACGCCGTTAGATCGGCGCGGAACTGCTCGCCGGTGGCGTAGCGCAGTCCAAGATCCTTGGCCAAGGCCTTGAGTACCACCTGATCGAGCGCCGCTGGCACTCGCGGAGCCCTCAAAGATGGGGGATCGATTGTCGGATTGCGCACCCGCTCGATGAGCTCAGAGCCATCGCTGGCGTGCTGTGGAAAGAGCTGACGGCCTGTGAGCAGCTCCCACAGGATGATGCCCGCGGCATAGATGTCTGTGCGCCCATCGATCGCGTCGCCCCGCGCTTGCTCCGGCGACATGTACGAGACTTTGCCGTAGATAATGCCGGCCGCTGTCCGTTCGACCTTCAGCGTCGAACTTGCGAGACCGAAATCGGTCAGCTTGACCTCGCCAGAGAACGAGATCAGCACATTGGGTGGTGAGACATCGCGATGCACGAGCTTGAGGTCCCCGAACGTGTGGGCGTAATGCAGGCCTCGTGCCAACTCGCGAGCGATGTGCACCGCAACATCAATGGGAAAGGCAATGCCCTTCTTGGCGCAGCGATTCCATACGGCTCGAAGGTCTTTGCCCTCGACGTAGTCCATGGCCAGATAGAGCTCGCCATCGACCAAGTTGGCGTCGAACACCGGAACGATGTTGCCGTGCGACAGCCGCACCACGACCTTGGCTTCATCGCGGAAGCGGGCGACGTATTCCGGGTCGGCGAGGTGCGGCAGGACGGTCTTAATGACGCAGAGCCGCTCGAATCCTCGCTCGCCAGCGCTCGCTAGATACAACGCTCCCATTCCTCCCTGTGCCAAGGGAGCCAGGAGCGTGTAGCGACCGAATTCTCGCGGGTACTTATCGGCCACAGTGATTTGTCTATCCTATCACACCCCCGGCCTGCGCCTCGTGGCGGGGGCCGCAAGACGGCGACGATAAGCTGTCCGCCCCACCGGACAGAGGCCGGACATTTCGGACGGGCGTGTCCGGATTGCGGACAGGGGCTGCGGCCGCGGATTGCTTCTCGACGGGAGGTCACGTTGTTCGCTGCGGCATGGCTCATGCAGACGCACCTAGGCCATGTCACTGGCATCCCTATCGACAGAGCTGCTCCGTCAGCTCGATCTGCTTATCACCGCAGTTTCCGACGACGACGTCTTGCGGCAGGGCCTGCAGCGTGAGCGTGTGCGCTTGGCGACACATCTGCACAGCACCGTGGAGCCTTGGTTGTGCGCGCTCGGCACCGTCTCTTGTCCGCCTCCCGCACCGGGGCCTGTGGAGCCTCGACGGACTCGAGCGGCCTCGCGGAGTCTGGTCGCCGGTCTTCGCCAGCGCCACTTCCGCCGCGGCAGCTATGCTCGCCTGCGGGGCCTTAGCTACCAAGCGCTCGACGCTGAGCTCATCGACGCACGGATCTTTGACCGACTGCAGCTACTCGGTCGGCGAGCCCTCCATGCGCGCCCTGGCACAGGGCTTCGGATCTACGCTTCGTCGTCTTCGCCCTCGGCTGGCGGCGGTTCGATGGGGGCTGATTCCGGCGTCGGGCGCTCGGGTCCGCCGATTGGTGCCGGGGCTGACGGTCCGCCGTCGCTGCTTCCGTCGCGGACGAATCGCAGCAGGGTCTCGACGAGCCTCGCCTGGGCATGACGAATGGACTCTAGACGGCGACCTCGAAAGCCCTGCACGAAGATGCAAAATACAAGGACACCGGGCCGATCTCCGACGTATCCCGAGAGTACCGATACCCCAAACAGCGTGCCGGTCTTGGCTCGCACCTGGCCAACCGAGCGGCCATGGAAGCGATGATGGATTGTGCCGTCGATTCCTCCGACGGCCAGCGACTGCAAAAACTCTGGGCCCACATCGAGCTGGTGGTACAGCTTGTGCAATAAGAATCCCAGATCGGCCGGTCGCAGGCGGTTCGAGTGAGTTAGTCCCGAGCCGTTGATCAAGTGCACCCGCTCTGGTCGCAGCCCCTGCTCGGCCACCCACTCCGACACCGCCTGCGCGCCTTTTTCGAGCGTCGCGGGCAGTCCAAAGCGGGCGGCTCCGAGTGTTTTGAAGACGATATCGGCGATGTAGTTATCGCTGTCCTTGTTCACCGTGTGGCAGATCTTCGAGAGAGGATCCGACTGATGCTCCGCAATAACCGACAGGGGGCCGGTGGGGGGCTCGCCAATATGCACGCCACCGCTCACCGAGATTCCAAAGTCCGACAGGGCCTGCGTCAGGATGGCTTCTGCCCAGCTCGTGCCACCTCCCAGGCGGCGACGGGCATGAGCCGTGCCAGCGCGACTGCCGATCCGGCCGCGCACCGTCACGACCAGTTGTCCCTCGCGCTTCGAGACATCAAGGCTCAGGCGGCTTCGCTTGCCCTTCACCGTCTTGACCAAGTTGTGCACGACGAAGTACGGCGAGCGCGGCTGAACCCAGACCGTGGCGCGCTCTCCCGCGCTGTTGGCCGAGGCATAGACCGTGAAACGATCCCGATTGAGGATCATCGCTCCGGGGCCGTAGCTCTGGACCTGTCTCTCCGTCGTCAGCACGCCGACATCGCGGACCTGTCCATCGAGCCGGACCTGTCCCTCGATGCGCTCGATGCCGGCATTACGCAGCTTGCGCACCAGCTCCGTCAGCCCCTCGGGACGCAGGGTAGGATCGCCGCCCCCTTGCAGGAAGACATCACCGCGCAGCACGCCGCCGCTGGCCAGCACTTGCTCCAGAGGCTGCGTCGAGAGAAGCACTGTGCGATAGCGAAAATCGGCTCCCAGCGTCGACAGCGCCGCGGCGGTGGTCAAGATCTTGGCGTTCGAGGCGGGGTTGAACGGAGCGTCGGCATTCTGGCTATAGAGCTCGCTGCCGTCCTGGGTGTTAATGACCGACACCCCGACGCGGACCTTGCGAAATGCCGAGGTGCGTAGCTGCTCCGCAAGCTGTTGCCGCAGCGACACCAAGCGGGGGGCTGACGCCAGCTCCTCCGGGGGGTGAGCGCTCCCTAGCGGCTCAGCGGTCGCCAGTCCCACCCCATTGAGGCCGAATATCAGGGCGAGGAGCAGCCGCAGTGCAGCGCGGCGAGTCCGCATCGTCCATTTTTGGTCGGAGGCCAGCACCGAGGCGATTGTCTTATAGAGCCTGCTCGCCGCCAAGAGCCGAGATCCCTCAGCTCAGCTGCTTGTCCAGGTCGAGGGAGGCGAAGCGCTCGGTCTCGTTGGTGTAGTCGAGGAACAGGAGGTAGGCGGCAACGTCGCGATGGTCGAACTTGGGATGGGCAAGCAGGGCCTTGGCTGCCGATAGAAGCCGATCCTCGGGCACATCCTTCATGAAGTCCGCATCCGTCAGTCCCTTCTGGTGCGGCACGCCGATCGAGTCGAGGAAGGTGACGAGCAGATCCGTCTTGGTCTGTCGCAGCCACTCGAAGAGGAACAGCTTGCAGGGCGTGGGCCGTTCCGACTGCAGGCTGGTCCACAGGCGACGAGCCCAGTCCTCGTTGCGCTTGCGGATGCTCACCTGCGCAGCCGTGCGGACAGCCGGCAGCCCACCTTCGAGCATCGACTGCTTCATGGCAGCGGCGTTGAGCGACATGAACATTTCTTTGAAGCGGGATTCGCCAAGCTGGCGACAGATCTCATGAGGCAACATGGGCACTCAGCCTCTCTATGGCGGTTTTGCCGCCCGTTATCGCTGGTGTGGCCCAGCGGCGTCAAGTGTTGGCGACGAGCAGGTCTGGCTCGGGCCGGCGTTGGCCGCGGCCAGAGCGCTTGGCTCACGCCCCAGGGCGGCATGGTTTTCTTCGCATGGCTCAGCGACCGCCGTCGCTGCGTGGCGTTGCTTGGCCCGTCGGTGGCTGGGGGGCGGGGGCCGCGCTTCGAGCGCAGCGAAAGCCAATATCGACGTCGTGATAACTCTTGGGCAGGGCCAGCCGATTACTGACCCGGGGCAGCCCGAGGATGGAGCAGCAGCCCCCGCCGCGGATTACGCGCAGCTCGGCTGTGGGAGATGTCCCGCCGCGATCGGGGGTGTACCCGTAACGGCCGTCGACCCACTCCCAGACGTTGCCGGCCATGTCGAGGGCGCCATAGGGGGAGGCGCCACTTCCGAAGCTTCCGACGGCTACCGGCGCGCCGGGGGCTCCATCTTCAGCGCAGCGGCCGTCTCCGCCAAAGTTGCCAAAGTTACCGCGCAGACAGGAGAACTCATTGCCCCAAGGAAAAGTCCTGGCATCGACGCCCCGCGCGGCTTTTTCCCACTCCTGCTCGGTGGGCAGCCGTCGCCCGACAAAGGCGCAGTAGGCCGCCGCATCATCGAAGCTCACGCCGACGACTGGGAACCGGCCCTCCTTGGCCGCGCTTGCTACCGCACGACATCTTCCGGCTGCAACGCAGCGTGCGTAGGCGGCGACGGTGACCTCGGTGTGATCGATGTAGAACGTCGCTAGCTGGAGGCGGCGGGCAGGGCGCTCATCCTCTTCGCCGCCATCATCGCCGTACCAGAACTCGCCAGCCGCGACAGTGACTTCGTCCGGCATACGCCCAGCGATCGGGGGCGTGGCTGGTCCAGCCGCCGATCGCGCCACATCAGCGAGGAAGCCAACGCTGATCGAGAGCGCGAGCAAGAGTGCGTGCCACAGCCTCTGTCTCTGCATGCAGACGCGACGTAGCGCAAAACGTCCCTAGAAGAAAGCCTGATCCAGATGACTAGCTCGATCGACGCTCCTTTCCCGGAACTTGACGCCGGCCCAGCCGCCGTCGAGCTGTCCTCGTTGTTTGCCCAGCGTCCGCTGCATGCTCGTCCACGCGAGCGCCTGAGCTTTTTGGGGGCCGCTCAGCTCAACGATGATGAGCTCCTTGCCCTCGTCTTCGGCTCTGGCGGGACACTGCGGCTGGCTCGCGATGTCCTCGACATGGTAGGGGGACCGCCTGGGCTTCTGCGGGTCGGCCTGACCGATCTGCAGCGCAAGGCCGGGGTAGGGCCAGCGCGGGCATCGCAGCTGAAGGCCGCGCTGGAGCTTGGTCGGCGAGCGCTCGTCGCTGAGCCTCTCTTCGGCCATCAGGTGTTGTCGGCCGCGGACATGGCGCGACTGCTGCAACCTGAGCTCGGACAGGCTGAACAGGAAGCCATGCACGTCTTCGGACTCGACGCGCGCAACCGCATTCGCTGCCGTCACGTTGCGGCGCTAGGTCAGGTGGACCGGGTGCACGTCAGCCCCGCTGATGTCTTCCGACCCCTGTTGCGCGAGGCCATGGCCGGCGCGCTCATCGCTCATAACCACCCAAGCGGTGATGTCCTCCCCAGCGATTCGGATCGCGTGCTCACCACACAGATATTTCACGCAAGCCTGATCGTGGGCATTCCGCTTGTAGATCATCTCGTCATTGGCGCGAAAAGCTACTTCAGCTTTGCTGAGGCTGGCTGGCTGGCTGCGTCGCTGTCAGCACCCAAGGCGGCGGCGGTCACCGGCCCCACTGGCTCGCCGTTGCGGAACAGCACCCGGGCTGCAGAGGAGACGGCTACCCGCGCGCCGGGAAACAGGACGCCGGTCAGGTTCAGTGGGTCGGCCGCACTCACGATCAGCTCAACGGGGGCCGCGCTTTGAAGTGGCTGCTTTTGAATCAGCTTCAGCCCTTCGAGGGCCTCGGGACTGGCGAACTGTTCGCCCGACAGTCCGGCGACAAAGTAGCCACTGCGCACCAGGCCGCGTGCTTCCATACGCCGCAGCAGGCGCGACAGAATCGACAGCGGCGGACCGCAGGGCTCGCGCAGCAAGAGCTCGCGC
>DAORCZ010000280.1:0-8939 GCA_035345735.1 Pseudomonadota bacterium
CGAGTGACGTCTTTAGCTTGGGCGTCATCGCCTACGAAGTGCTGACCGGTGAGGTGCCGTTTTTGCGTCCGCCGGTGTGGGCGCGCTCGCGTGGCGAGGTGCCGCCGGCGCCCCCCCTGGCCAAGAAGCGACCCGATCTGCCGACGGAGCTGCACGTGCTCGTCGACAGCTGTCTCGACTTTGATCCAGGGGGGCGACCCAGCGCCGCTGCCGTGGTAGCGCAGCTCGCCCGCATCGGCGGGGCGCTGGGGACGTAGAGAAGGGGGAGGGGAGGGCGGTGCGCTCCCAGATGTGCTGGGAGCGGGGGGCTAGCGCAGGACCGACTTGAGGGTGTTGCCGAGCTCGTTCGGGGTAGCGGCGACGGCGATGCCCGCGTCGTGAAGGGCCGCGATCTTGTCTTTGGCCGTGCCCTTACCACCCGCGATGATGGCGCCGGCGTGACCCATGCGGCGACCCGGCGGGGCCGTCTGACCGGCAATGAAGGCCGCAACCGGCTTCTTCATGTTGGCTTTGACGTAGGCGGCCGCCGACTCTTCCGAAGAGCCACCGATCTCGCCAATCATCAGCACGGCGCGCGTGCCGGCATCAGCTTCGAACATCTCCAGCACGTCGATAAAGTCCATGCCTTTGACGGGGTCGCCACCGATGCCGACGCAGGTCGACTGACCGATGCCCAGCGCCGATAGCTGATGCACGGCTTCATAGGTCAGCGTGCCCGAGCGCGAAACGACCCCGATGTCGCCGACCTTGTGGATGTAGCCGGGCATGATGCCGATCTTGCACTCACCCGGCGTGATGACACCGGGGCAGTTCGGACCGATGAGGCGCGTACGCTTGCCACCCGCCGGCTGCGCATCGAGCACGCGACGGACGCGCACCATGTCGAGGACCGGGATACCCTCGGTGATGGCCACGACGAGCTCAATCCCGGCGGCGATCGCTTCTAGGATGCTGTCGGCGGCAACCGGTGGCGGGACGTAGATGACGGTGGCATTCGCACCGGTCTGCTTGACGGCTTCGGCGACGGTGTCGAACACCGGCACACCGGCGCCGGGAGCGCCGGCGATCTTGGCGTGCTGGCCGCCCTTGCCGGGCGTGACGCCACCGACGACCTGCGTGCCGTACTCGATGGCTTTTTCAGTGTGGAAGTTGCCGGTCTTGCCGGTGATGCCCTGGACGATCAGGCGCGTGTTCTTGTTGACCAGAATGGACATGGCGATGCCTCCTTGACCGTCAGTGCGCCGCGCCGGTCGCGCCGTGGGCCGGGCTCGACTTGGCAAGAGCGATGATCTTCTGCGCACCATCGGCCATATCGGCCGCTGCGACCACATTCAGGCCCGACTCGGCGAGCAGCTTCTTCCCCAGCTCGACGTTGGTGCCTTCCAAGCGCACGACGAGCGGCACCTTGAGGCCGACTTCATGCACCGCGCCGATGATGCCGCGGGCAATGGTGTCGCACTTCATGATGCCGCCGAAGATGTTGACGAAGATGCCGCGCACCGCCGGATCCGCGGTGATGATCTTGAAGGCCGCGGTCACCTTTTCCTGCGTCGCGCCACCGCCGACATCCAGGAAGTTGGCCGGCATGCCGCCATAGTGCTGGATGATGTCCATCGTCGCCATCGCCAGGCCAGCGCCGTTGACCATGCAGCCGATGTTGCCGGTCAGCTTGACGTACGACAGGTCGTACTTTTTGGCCTCGGTCTCGGCCGGCTCTTCTTCCGCCAGATCGCGCAGCTCTTCGATCGCCGGGTGGCGGAACAGCGCGTTGTCGTCGAAGTTGATCTTGGCATCGAGCGCGAGGAGCTGTCCGCTCTTCGTCAGCACCAGCGGGTTGACTTCGAGCAGGCTGCAGTCGAGCTCTTGGAAACCGCGCACCAGCGTCTGGAAGAAGTTGACGGCGTGGTTCACCGCCTCGGTGCTGACGGACTTCAGGCCGAGGGCAAAGGCCAGCTCGCGCGCTTGATACGGCGCAAAGCCAATCATCGGATCGATGACCTGGCGGAAGATCTTCTCCGGCGTGTGGGCGGCGACTTCTTCGATGTCCATGCCGCCTTCCGTCGAGGCCATCACCACCAGGCGACCGCGCTGACGATCCAGCACGACCGCGGCGTAGAACTCCTTGGCGATGTCGATGCCCTGCTCCAGGAGCAGGCGGCCGACTTTTTTGCCCTCGGGGCCGGTCTGGTGCGTGACCAGCTGCATGCCGAGGATCTTGTCGATCGCGATGCGCGTCTCGTCGGGCGTCTTGGTGACTTTGACGCCACCGCCCTTGCCGCGACCACCGGCGTGGATCTGCGCCTTGACGACGACGATGGGGTTGCCGGTCTGGGTGCGTACCCAGTCGGCAGCCTGCTGTGCTTCAGCGATGGAATAGGCAGGGCGACCGACGGGGATCGGCAGGCCGATCCGCGCCAGCAGCTCCTTGGCTTGGTACTCGTGAATGTTCATGGTTGGCCTCGGCTTACAGCTTGGCGCCCACTTCCACGAGCTCGCGCACCGCGGCCACGCTCTTGCTCAGCATGGCCTTCTCGTCGTCGGTCAGCGAGATCTCGACGACCTTTTCGATGCCGCCCTTGCCAATGATCGTCGGCACGCCGATGTACAGGTCCGAGATGCCGAACTGGCCGTTGCAGTAGGCCGCGGCCGGCAGCAGGCGCTTCTGATCCTTGAGGAACGACTCGGCCATGGCCACCGCCGCCGTCGCCGGGGCGTAGTAGGCCGAGGTCCCCATGAGCTTGACGATCTCGCCACCGCCGTTCGCCGTGCGGGCGACGATCGCCGCCAGACGATCCGCAGCGATGAACGACTTCAGCGGCACGCCGTTCACCGTGCAGTACGAGGTCACCGGCACCATGGTGTCGCCGTGGCCGCCGAGGACCATGGCGCGCACGTCCTTGACCGAGACGCCGACTTCTTGCGCCAGGAACAGCTGCATACGCGCCGAGTCGAGGACGCCGGCCATGCCGCAGACCATGTTCTTGTCGAAGCCGCCGACCTTGGCGCACTCGTAGACCATGGCGTCGAGCGGGTTCGAGATGACGATGATGAACGCGCCGGGACAGTTTTCCTTCAGGTTGGCGGCGACGCTGCGCATGATCTTGAGGTTGATCGACAGCAGGTCATCGCGCGACATGCCCGGCTTGCGCGGCACACCGGCGGTGATGACCACCACGTCCGAGCCCGCCGTGTCCTTGTAGTTCGCCGAGCCGGTGATGCGGCAGTCGTAGCCCAGGATGGTGCCGTTCTGTTCCAGATCGAGCGCCTTGCCCTTGCACAGGCCTTCCTTCTCGGGGATGTCGAGGAGCACGACATCGGCCAGCTCTTTGCGAGCGATCAGCGAGGCCAGCTCGCCGCCGATGTTGCCGGCGCCAATGATCGAGATCTTCTTGCGGCCCTGGGAATGCGTGTGGGTCATACGACTACTCCTTTTGCTTTCTCGCGAGTGCTTACGTGTTGAGGTCTGTCTAGAGACGCTGGTGTCGTCTTCGCAGACGAGTTGGGCGAGGAGTCTACTCTCCCCGGGGGGCAAAAACTAGAGCCCTCTTGGCGAGGGCGGGCGGCGAGAAAAACCGTCAACACTCAGGCGCAGATGCGCGATTGGTCGGGTGATTTTTTGGCAGGCCGCGGAGGGTCTAAAGAGCCTGGGTGCGGAGCGAAAGATCGGCCGTGATGATCAGCGCTTGGTCCGAAGCAAGCTCGGTCAGACCGGCGGCCAGCGCGGCTTCGCGACTGAGGTGCGGCTGAGCGGTGGCGATGACGCCGCGGAAGCTCTCGTGACGGGTCTCGCCCTCGGTGAGGCCGCTGAGCTGACGATAAAACAGCGGCACCGGTCCGCGCCGCGCCACGATCAGCCAGTCGCCGTTGCTGATCGCGACCTGCTGACTTGCCCCAGCCAGCGACGGGGGTACGACAGCAGCAAGCACGGCGAGGGCCAGCTCCAGCGGAAGCTGCGGGGCTTGCAGGTACTCGGGATCGGCCTCGTGCAGGCGGGCGCAGAAGCGATGCAACAGCGTCTCGGCCGGGCCGCCATCGCGCAGGTTTTTGCGCAGGAATTCGGGGATCGCCAGCGAGCGCTCAAGCAGGAGTGGCACGTCGGTGGCCACCGAAGCGGTGGGCAGGGCCATGACTGTCGAGCCGGTGCCAGGCTGGCTCTGTCCTGCGAGGAGCAGGCGACCGTAGCGATGCGGCGAGGCCAGCGTGGGGTTGTCATCAGCGGCGACATCAGTGCCGTGCGCCAGGGCGATCTCGCAGCGCAGGGCGCGCAGGGCAGCAAAGCCGGCTGCCGGAGCCGCGGCGAAGCGCTGCACGTGCGCCTCGCCGCCGACGTAGTAGCCCAGACCCCAGCGGGTCCGCGTGCCGGTTACTGGTCGCTCGGTCGAGCCATCGGAGAGCAGCTCCTCGTCGGGAATGTCGCCGAACAGCAGCGAGCGCTGCGAGTGGATGGCCAGGCGCAGGCGCTCGGGCTCGTTGCCACGAAAGACGATGAACCGACTCATGCGGACCTCCGGGCGCGGCACACCGGATAGGACCTGGGGGGAGTGGACCGCAGTGCAGGGCAAGATCGCATCGCGGCGATTATATCAATCCCGGCGACGGATTGCGGCGCGATCGTGCGGTCGCAGCGCTGCCTCGGGCAGCGACGGGAACGCTCGGTAGGTGACGGAGGGGAGGTGAGAGAAGGGGAGGCGGGAGAAGGGAAGGCGAGAGAGGGGGAGGCAGGGCGCGACGCGGCGCCTAGTCGAGTCCCATGGCGACCTGCACGGCATCGCCGAGCTCTTTTTTGAGGTACTGCTTGAGGCGCGAGAGCAGGCGGGCTTCGATCTGTCGGGCGCGCTCGCGCGAGATGCCGTAGCGCTCGCCGACCTCTTGCAAAGTCAGCGGCTGGTCGGCCATCAGGCGGTCGTGAAACAGCGTCTGCTCACGTCCCTTCAGCGTCGATTCAAAGGCCTCAAGCTTCTGCCGCAGGAGGGCCCTGAATTCTTCGCTCTCGGTGGTCATGTCGGGGCGGCTGGCGTTCGACGACTCCAGCATGTCGAGGTGCGTGCGCTTGCCGCCATCGTCATCGCCGCTGCCAATCGGCGCATCCAGCGAGGCCTCGCTAGCAGCGAGTCGAAGCTGCATCTCGGCCACTTCCTGCTCGGGCACCGAAAGTCGCTCGGCGAGGAGCTTGGTGGTCGGCACAAAGCCGGCGGCTTCGAGCTTTTCGCGCTCTTTGGTCAGGTTGAAGAACAGCTTGCGCTGGGCCTGCGTCGTCCCGATCTTCACCAGGCGCCAGTTGTTCAAGATGAACTTGAGCATGTAGGCGCGAATCCACCACGCCGAGTAGGACGACAGCTTGACGCCGCGGTGCGGATCGTACTTTTGCACCGCTTGCAGGAGTCCCAGGTTGCCCTCCTGCACCAGGTCGAGCAGGTTGCGATAGGCGCGGCGGTACTCGTGCGCGATCTTCACCACCAGGCGCAGGTTGGCGGTGATCAGGCGACGGGCGATCTTGGGATCCTGGGTCTCGGCGAAGCGCACGGCGAGCTCGTGTTCTTCTTCGCGTGAGAGCAGGGGATAGCGCCGGATCTCCGCCATGTAAACGGTAAGCGGATCCGAGCGGGCGAGCGAGGTGGTGGACCTGCCATCGCTCACTTCGACGATGTCGGCCGCGCGGCGGGGTCGCTTGCGAGACCCGGTGCCCTCGCCCTCCCCCTCTGCTGCGGCCTCTAGGTCTTCGTCGGCCAGCACGGGCAGCCCCAGCGAGGCATCGGCGGAGTCAAGAGACGAGTCCCCCGCTTCCAGGTCGTCGCCGAGGAGCGCTTCAGGGCCTTCGCCGTCGACGATTTCCGGCTCGGCTTCGCCGTCGGCGTCACCCGGGCCGGAGTCAGAGCGGGAGGAGGACATGGGCTTCGGCTGGGACGCGGCCACCGCCGCGGAATTCGATGTGCTTTTACGCATGCGCGAGAGTCGGCTTTTGGCCGGTGGCCCACATAATAAGCACCCCCTGCGGCCGGCGCAGCGTTTTTTCTCAGTCGCGCGCCGTCGCCGGATCGGCCGCTGTGCCCGTCGCTGGGCTTGGACTTAGCCGACGGTAGACACCCACGCACAGAGCCTCTTGCTGGTGGCGCTGGGCGGGCGGGCTGACGGCATTGTGGGCCGCGTGCAGCAGGCGTTTGGCCTTGGTCAGAAAGCGCGACAGCGGCACAAAGTCGACCGCGCCCGGCGGCTTACCCTGGGGAGGATCGGGCACACAGTGGGTGCTCGTGTCCAGCGCGTGGGCGTTGCGACAGGCGATCGGTCGCACGGGATAGATGGTGCAGACGCCGCCTTCGTTGAAGGCACACAGCGCCCCCTTGCGCCACAGCGCAAGCTGCGCAGCATCGAAGTCGGCCTGTTTGCCGCGGCTCAGCAGGTCGGGCAGTGCGTCGACCTCCTTGCCCACGCGCTCGCGCCAGGCAGCGTAGCGGGAAAGAAAGCCGCGGCGCTCGGCGGCGTTTTCCGGCTGATCGAGAAACTGCACGATGCGCAGGATCTCGGGCGCATAGGCCGACACGACGATGTGGCAGCAGGAATCGCAGCCAATGTCGCAGGCGATGTGCAGGCCCTGCCGCTCGGCTAGGCGGGCCCGCGCTTCGACGCCGCCATCGAATTCATCCGCCAGCGCCGCCGCCACGGCCGCAACTTCCTGCTGCGAGACGTGGCCAGGAAAACGCCGCGAGCCGGTGGCGTAGCGTGGATCGCTGTCGAGCGCGGTCACCAGCCGGGCGAGGCGAGCTTGCTGCTCCTCACTGAGGGCTGGCTGCGGCATGGCGGTAGTGCGGCTTCCAGCCCGTCGGATCTTGGAACAGGCGCACGCAGCGAATGCTGCACGAGTCGGTCAGAAAGAAGCGGTGATACAGGCCGCGCGGCACCACCAAGACATCGCCGGCCGTGACCTGGGCGCGCATCCAGCGGTCGTCTTTCGAGCGCAGATCGAAGATGCCTTCGCCCTGCAGCACGAAGCGCACCTCGTCTTCATCGTGCAGGTGCTCGTCTTTGAACTTGTCGAGCAGGGTCGACAGGTTCGGCGTGCTGGCCGACAGGCTGACCTCGTCGCGAGCAGTGTAGCCGCCGCGCTGGCAGAGCTCGGCGATGGCCGGCTCGTAGGCTTGCGCGTCGGTCGACAGGTGACGGTAAAAGACCCCAACCTGCTGCAAGTCTTCGACGGTGCAGGCTGGCGTCGCTTCGGGAGCGTCTAACCACGAGAGCTGCATTTTGGGAGTCTCCTTACGGCGTCCGAGGATGGCTGCGGCCCAGCACAGAGGCGTCGATGCCGTGCTCGCGCAGACGGACGCTGGCGGCAAACAGGTAATCGTAACACTCGGCCTGGCTCTTGGTGTGAACCCAGTCGCGGCCCCAGATGTAGACGCCGTGCCCACGCACCAAGACGGCGTTGCTGCGCGGAAAGGCCAGCATGGCCTGCTCTAGGCTGTCGGCAAGCTCATGCTCGTAGGGCATGTTGTCGATGATCGGGATGTCGTAGGGCTCGTCGACGTGGCCGCCCTGCAGACCCTTGACCATCTCAAGTCCGCGGATGCGGAACACGTAGCCATCGCCGTGCGGCTGCGCACAGACCAGGCTGGCCAGGCAGGCGTTCAGCGAATGGCTGTGCAGCACGGCGCCGGCCCCGCGCAGGTGATAGGCGTGCAGGAACAGCGGCGTGCAAGCGCTGATGCGGCCATGGCCAGCGCTGATCACCTGACCCTGCAGATCGGCGATGAAGACCTCTTCCGGACGAATGCTCTCTTTCGGCACGCCAGAGGGGGCGACGAAGATGCGATGGCCCTCACGCAGCGAAAAACCGCCGCCGGTGCCCGAGGCCCAGCCAAGCGTATAGAGGTGACGGCAGAGCTCGCAGACGCGCTCGCGGGCTTCGCGCTCACTGCGGACCTCGGCCTCGCTTTCGATCGCGGGGTGCGCGGCCGATCCCTCCCCAGAAACCGGCGCGGCAGGGTCGGAGGCAGAGCTCGAATTTTTCAGCATCGCCAAAGCTTGGCCGGCTTCGCTAGCGCGGTCAAATCCCGCGATGCACGGGTTCGGCGCAAGGGCAGTCGGTTGTGTCTGCGGTTGTGTTTGGCGGGGACCTAGGTACGTTGCGGCAGTCCGTGCGTCGCGCCGATGTGCAGCAGGGTCTCGACCAGCAGGCGCACTACTTGGCCCGCATCGACCTCGGGGCAGAGCACCCACTCCAGGCTCGCCGCTTCGACGGTGCCGATCCAGGCGCGCAGCGCGATGCGCAGAAGCGGCGGAAGCTCGGCAGGGGATAGGCCGATGCCGCTGACCAGGCGCGACATGCAGGCGGCGCGGGTGTCTTCAATGATGGCCGCGACTTCCGGATCGGCGCCGATGCCGCCGCGCAAGAGCGCGACGTACGAGGTCCCGTAGTGCTTCACATAGCTGAGATAGCGATGCAGGCCGGTCTCTAGGCGCTGCAGCGGAAGCTGATCGGGATCGGGCTGTAGCTGGGCCAAGAGCTGCTCGGCCGCGACGCGGAGCGCGGCGCTGTAGAAGTCGCGCTTGGTGGGAAAGTAGTGATAGAGCAGGCCCTTAGAAATACCGGCGGCGGCGGCTAGCTCGGCGATGTGCACTTCGTCGTAGGCGCGGCTGCTAAACAGCTCCAGGCCCAGAGTGATGAGCTGGGCTCGGCGTTCGTCGGTGACCAGGCGAGTCCGGCCGGCTGGCTTGCTGGGTGATTGCGGCGCGCGCTCAACAGCCAGGCGGTGCGGGCTCGCGGGGCGGCGGGATGTCGTGGCTCGCTTTGGCGCGGCGCTCCCCGCAGTGCCGGTCGCGCGTCGCTTCGGGGCAGACGAGCCAGTCGGCGGACGCTTTGGCGGACGTTTCGACAGAAGTTTCGGCGGACGAGTGGAAGATCGGCGCAGGGCCATGTCTAGCCACAATACAGGGGCCATTGACCC
>DAORCZ010000281.1:0-5081 GCA_035345735.1 Pseudomonadota bacterium
ATCACGGCGATGCGCTGGATCGATGTGCCTGCAGGCTGCTCGAATCACGGCGATGCGCTGGATCGACGTGCCCGCAGGCTGATTGGATCATAGCCATGCGATGCATCGCGGTCCCCTGGGGCTGGTTAGGGAGCGTTTCGCGAGCGGTGAGCCGGCGAGGAAGAGATCCCCGGCGACCAGGCCTTGGGTGTCCTGGCTCGCGCTCAGTGCGAAAGCGGAGCAACGTCGAGGACTGCATCCGATCGGCCCGCCGGCGCAAAGATCTCGGCCGGCAGCGGATACGTCTCGGGGCGGAGCTGATAGAGCTCCAGCTCACACAGCCTCGCCCACTCGCTGGCATCCCCCAGCTCGGTGGCCCGGCCGACGCAGCGCTGAAACTGCTGTTCTGCCCATGCCTCCAGGACATCGGTCTGATCCGTCACTTGATCGCAGTAGGCCGTGGCCAGCTCTGCCGGCCAGTTCGTCTTCCAGCAGAGGAACCCGTCAAAATGGGCAGGTGCGGGCGTCGGGGGCGGCAGCGGCGTGCGGTGCAGCGTATCGGCGAGCAGCAGATAGAGCTGACCGATCCGTGCCGCCGCCACAACCGGTGCAGACCCACCTTGAAGTCGCGTCACCGGCTCGTAGAGAGCCTGGGCTTTGCTAATCCGCCCACGCGCATCGGCGAGCCAGGCCGCAAAGCGCTTGTCAGCGGGATCGGGCGCCCGACCGCGCTTAAAGCGCCGGGGGTCGAAGTACAGACCGGCGGGCATTGGCCGCCGCATCAGCTCGTCCAGCAGCACGTCCCCCTGCAGTAACAGAGCGCGGGCGCTGTGACGGTCTAGCTGCTCGGCGCGATCCGGGGGCAGCACAGACGGTGAAGGAGTCCGGGTCGGGCTGGCGAGAAGCTCCCGCAGCCGCAGCGCAGTGCGCAGGTGTCCCAGAGCCTCGCGCACCAGGGCGGGGGTGCGGGGCTGCGGGCTGTAGCGCGTCCGGTGCCGGGGGTCGCAGGGCTCCCGTGTGGCCCCTTTGCAGCGCGGCGAATTGCGCGGGTCGTAGGACACAAGAAGGCGACGCTGCAGCGGCAACAGCGGCGGCTTCCGCTGCAGGTCGGCGCACAGCCCATAGACGCCGGGCACTGGGCACGACGAGCGCCAAGCCTGCTCGGCCAGGCGGACCTCGGCTCCTAGCCGGCGATCGAGCCCACCGCGCTCGCCCCAGACCTTCAGGTACTCCTCATAGTGGGGCTTCAGCTTCGCCGTGGCCCCAAGCTCCTCGTAGTGCTGGCCCACGTCAAAGAACAGACCGGCCGCCGTCTCGGCAAGCTCCTTGCGCGAGCCGTACAAGCGGATGAACAGCCGAACATCCTCGACGTACTTGTCGCTGTCGCCTAGGTCGCGACGCAGCCGCGCGGCGCGCTGGAGGACCGCTGGCAGATCGATGCCATCACCGTCCGTCCCCCCCGGCATGGACCCGACCGCCGCTGTGAGCCCTTTGGCCAAGGCCTCGAATCGCTCCGCGGCCTCGCGATACTCGCCGGCGGCGACCTGGGCGAGCGCCAAGCGATACAGCGCCGCATTGCGCTGCGGGGCTGCCGAAGTCTCGACAGCAAGCGGTCGATCAGCCGGCATCGGCGCGGCGGGCGGGGGCGCGGCTCCGCGATCCGGGCGCTCGGCGAGGGCCCGCATCCCAGTCGCCCCCCCGAGCACTCCACAGAGGGCGACGAGCATCCAACGAAGCGCCCCACGATCCGTCCGCATGCTGCTTGGCCCCCACAACAAACGCTGCCCTGATCCTAGCGCGAATGGCCTGCTGCGCTGGACCTAGGGCTGGTAGCTCGCCTCGGTGTTTTTGGCGAGGTCTGCGGGGTGGAAGTAGGTCTCTTTGAGCTGGCGTTTGACGAACAGGGGGGCCTGGTCGCTGTAGTGGGGCGAGCCGCTGCGCAGGCTGGCGCCGTACTGGTGGATCGACTGCGAGTGCACGCCGTCGGCGGCGAAGTCGACGATGAGGACGTAGGAGTCGCCCTGGATGCCGACAAGCTGGCCGCCGCGCTTTTTGGTGTAGGCGGCGTTGAGGATGTCGGCCCCGCCACCCAGCGGCAGATCGATGGCGTCGCGGCCGCTGCCGTGCCGGAGCCGCTGGAGCTGACCGAGGGGGACATCGACGCGGCCATAGTGCTTAAGCAGGAAGCGCACGGCGCGCTGGAAGGCCTCGACCGGGTCCTTGGTCAGCATCTTGTCGCCGTCGAGATCGTGCATGTAAAAGATGTGTCGAATGGCCAAGGTCGCGACGCTGGCCGGGACGCTGTCTTCGTCGGTACCGCCGTCCCAGGTTCGCAGCAGCTCAAGCGCCTGCCGCTCGGCGGGGGTCTTGGGCGTGTAGCTCTGCAGGAGCGGCTGGATGACCTTGGGATAGATCGGCGCGGCGGGGTCGTACTTGCGATCCCACTTCATGGTCAGAAAGTCCTGCCGTGACAGCTTGGCGGTGCCCGACAGGAGCTTGAGCGTGCGCAGCGAGCGATTGGTGGGCTCGCGCTCGATCAGCGCGGTGGCCGGGAAGTCGTCGGGGCGCGGGTTTTCCGGTCCTTCGGTAGCGGCAAACGGCGTCGAGTTGCACGACAGCACAAAGCCCGAGGCGGGATTGAGGATCTGCGGCAGGCGCTCAAATGGCAGGTAGCGATCCCAGACCAGGCGGGGATCGTCCCCGGGCAGCACGCGCGAGTAATCGGCGACGGGGGCGCGATCCGGTATGCGGGCGTTGTAGACGTAATAGACGTTGTCGCGGTCGGCGTAGACGGTGTTGAACATCGGCAGCGAAAGGAGCCGCATCGCCGCCTGCCACTCGGCAAGCGTCTGCGCCTTGTTCATCTTGAACCACTGCTCGGAGGCGCGAATCAGGCCCTCGTGCCCGGAATAGCGCAGCGCGAAGTAGCCGGCATCGGTCTTGACCACCGGCCCGTGCACGCTGAAGTAGACGTCGCGATGCAGGGTGATCTCGAACAGGCCGGTGTCGATCGGCAGCGGTGCCTGCTTGACGGTCAGCGGCTGCCAGCTATCGCCGTAGCGATAGTGCAGAGGCTTTTCGGGGTGCATGGTCAGGCGATAGACATCGACCAGATCGGGGGCGTTGACGGTGTGGGCCCAGCCGAGCTTTTCGTTGTGGCCGTGCAGGATCAGCGGCGAGCCGGGAAAGACCCCGCCGATGGTGTTCCAGCCCTGACCCGACTTGATGTGGGCTTCGTACCAGGTGACGGGGCCCTCCCACGGCTGGTGCGAGTTGACGTTAAGACGCGTCACGTCGTCGCTGCTGCGGCTGCGATGCACCGCGTGCCCGTTCGAGCCCAGAGCCGTCGCCGGCGCCTGCCGCGAGCTTGGCGGAGCAATGGCGGCCAGCACATCGGTGACATCGCCCACCGCCCGCACCTGCCCGCCCATGAGCTTCTGCAGCGCGCTGACGACGCCGACCATAAACGGCAGCTTGTGGGCAAAGCCGCGCGCCACATCGCGACCTTCATAGGGCAGAAAGCGCGTATCGCCTTCGGTCGGGTGCTTGGCGGCGTAGTAGTTCAGGCCGTCGGCATAGCCCTGCAGCACGGCCTGGGTGGTCGGCTCTAGCGACTCGTAGCCGGCCTCGACCTGCTCGTGCACGCGGACCAGCGAGACGTAGTAGTCGTTGATCAGCGCGTCTTTCGACAGCAGCAGCCGGCCCAGCTGACCGCGCGCTGCGACCAGCGAGTCTTGGATCGTCGGAAAGTCATCCTCAGCGTGGGCATAGGCCAGGCCGAAGGCGGCATCGGCATCGCTGTCGCCCACGATGTGCGGCACGCCGTAGCGATCGCGGGTGATGGTGACGTGGCGGGCGTGCTCAAGAGCCGCGGCGGTCGGCGGGACGGGCTTGGGTCGGCGCCAGACGTGCACCACGCGCAGCAGGCCGAGGAGCAAGATCAGGCCGGCCACGATGCGCATAAGGCGGCGCAGCGCAAACACACGTCGCAAGACACCCAGGAAGGACAGCGCGGTGGATCGCAGGCTCATACCGCGACGTTAACGTATGTTCACCTGCCCTGCCCACATCGTCTGCGTCTTCACCGTGCCCGAGACATTGATCGTGGCGTAGACCCGGAAGGTCGTATAGGCCGAGGCGGGCGCGGCGCTGGCCTGTAGCTGCAGGTGCAGCGTGGTGCCAGAGGTCGCGGTGACGCGGGGCGAGGCGGGGGCCTCCTGCCAGGTGAAGGTGAGGACCTTGGCCGGGTTGGGTACGGTGGTCGTGGCGATGGGTACTTCTTCCACCTCGGCGGTGATCATCACGCCGCTGGCCCCGTCACTGATCAGGTTGACCTCGACGCTGCGCGGTGTGGTGCCGGTCAGCGTGACAAGCTCGGTCTGGCGCAGGGCGTTGCCGATCTGCAGGGCCCGTCGCTCGGGCATGACCGGAATGGCGAAGAACGAGGGGGCACCGCCGGGCGCGGGCAGGCAGGGGTTCTTCTTGTTGCGCATGGCGGCGTTCGACCAGACGCGGGCGCTGGTGCCGATGCCAAGCTCGGTGACTGCGGAGTCGCTGAGCCACTCGCACATATCGGCGACCTCGTTGCCGAAGAACGGCGCGAACCACAGGGAATACGGGTCATTCATGTCAAAGAGGCTGAGGCCCACCGGGTCGGTGACGGCCTCGCTGATCTCGTGCGAGGTGGCAATGGTCAGCGCGGCCAGCGTGCCGGGCAGCGTCGCCGACGAGCACTGCGGAATTACGCAGTACGGCGCATCAGCCCCGCCGACCTTGGTCCAGCCGTGATAGCCGGCGAAGTCCTGGCAGCTTTTGCCGCTGCCTTTGGTGATCGCGGTGGCCTGTGGGTAGAAGAAGATGTAGACCGTGCGCGCGTCGGCAGCCGGCAGCGTCCCGTCGCTGATGCGGGCCGCAAGCAGGGCCTGGATATCGGTGTCGTTGACGGCGCTGGGGGGTGCGGCCGAAAGCTGCACCGCGGTGGCGACCGTCGTGTTGCTGATGCCGTACTCGGCAAGGGGCGCGTAGGCCGCCGAGCGGCTGACGTAGTTCGCCATGTACGTCGAGAGCTGGGTCTTGAGCGTGTTGTTGGGAAAAAACACCGG
>DAORCZ010000281.1:5181-8931 GCA_035345735.1 Pseudomonadota bacterium
TCGCCATGTACGTCGAGAGCTGGGTCTTGAGCGTGTTGTTGGGAAAAAACACCGGTACCAGGACCGGCTGGGCGATCGCCCCGGTGGTCGGCACCACCTGCGGCAAGGTCGACGGAAACGGTCCCTGACTGACGGGGGCGCTCAGGTCGACGGATGCGCCGCCATCAAGCACGCCTCCGCCATCGCTGCCCCCGGTCATGCCGGTGTCGCCGCAGGCCCACAGAAGTGCGGTCAAGAGCAGCGCCAACCGACGACTTGACGACTGCGCGACAGGTTCCGCCGCGCCGAACATTTCGCAAAGTGACATGGCAAAAGCCCCCCCTTTTGGTCCCTTGAAGATTGTATGTTGACGAGAGAGACGCCCCGCAGCGTTCCCCTTTTCCCGGTCAAAATGAGTGCCTGCATGAAGCGCCGCTCCCCTGCCCCCTCCCCTGCCCGTCGGCGCGCGGCCGGTGTGCTGCTGCTGCTCTTGCTTGGTACGTCGGGTGCTGCCGTCGCTGGGCTGATCGAGACGACGCCGACACCGGGGGCTGCGATCGCGCCGGCTGGCCCCCCGACAGCGCCTGCCCCTACCCCGGCTCCGACGGGGGCACATGCGCCGACGGTCCCTACTCCCCCCGCCAGCCCGACGGCTGCGACGCCGAGCGCCCTCCCTGCGCACGCCGCCAGCCCTGCCCCCGCTGGTGAGATGCCGACCACGGCGCGCGATCTGCCAAACCTGATCAAGACCAGTGAAAAGCAGCTTGCGGCGATTGAAGGCACGCTGACCTCGCTGCGCGAAGAGATGGCACGCCTGCGCCAGCAGACCCGCCACCCCTGCGACGAGCCGATCGCCAACCGACCGCTGCTGGTCACTCGGGTGCGCCGCGATGTGGCCAGCCGTGGCATGGGCCGCATCGAGCTAGAGACCCCCAGCGTCCCCGGCGGCGGCCTGGCTCAGCTACGCCTGCCGCTGGCCGTCGATAGCGGGCGCGAGCAGTGCGTCATCGGCTACTGGGAGCTTGGCCGTCTGCTGTCGGACAGCACCGGCTGGGAGGCCGAGTCCGCGACCTGCGTCGGCAGTCCCGGGCTGTGCCCCGAGATCGAGCAGTACGGCAACGCGCAGGACAGCCGCGAGGATGAAAAGACCCCACGCACCCGCCTGCGCATCCGTGTGCCGGCCCACGAGCCCTGGGAGCCGAGCGATCTGGCGCGGCAGCACCCCGAGTCGGCGGCCCCGCTGTGGCGGCGCCTGTTCTCATCGCCGGCCGTGCTCAACGTCGCGGTCTACGAGCGGCGCGGCGACGACTGGCGGCTGATCTCCGGTGGGCGGCTGGATGCCCCGATCCGCGGCCGGCTGGCGAGTGGCCTGGTGGTGCTGGCGCTGCTCGCGGTCTTCTATTACCTGCTGGCGCGGGCGGTGCGACGCGGCGGCGGCGATAGCACCGTGCCGCTGGAGGTCAGCGTCTCAGGCGCCAAGCCCAAGCGCGGCGATGGCCTGTCGCTGTTCGAGCGCCTAAATCCGCTGCGCATCACCGCCAACCCGTTTGGCGAAGCCAGCCTGTCAAACCTGCAGTTCTTTGGCTTCACGCTGCTCATCGCCAGCCTGGCCTTCTATCGCTGGATGCTGACCGGGGTGCTGGGATCGTTCCCGGCCGACCTGCTGATCTTGCTGGGCGTATCGACCGGCGGCAGCGTCGCGGCGCGCGTGGTGCAGCAGCGGGCCGGACTCAACGAAGTGACGCGCAAAGATCTGACGCGGCGGGGCTGGTTCACCGGCAGCATCAAGTGGCGTCGCCCGCGCCTCAATCACCTGTTGGCCTCGGCGGGACGCTTCGATCTGTCGCGCATGCAGGCGTTTGTCTTTTCGCTGGTGGTCGGGGCCTATGTGCTGTCGAGCGGCGTCGTCGATCTGGGCACGGTCAAGATCCCCACCGAGATGCTGTCCCTGATGGGCCTGTCCCAGGTCATCTACGTCGCGGGCAAGGCGGTCGCACCGGCCTACGTCGCGGCGATTGAAGACGGCGTCGAACAGCTTCGTACGCTGGAATCGCAGCTTGTCGATCCGGCGCTGACCGCCGATCAGAAGCGCATCCTGCGCCAGACCTTTGACGCCACGGTGCGACGGGTGGCCAGCGACTTTTCGGGGCTGTTCAGCCTCGATGTCGGCGATGACAAGCTTCAGCCTTGGCTGCCGGGCGCCCCCGCCCCCACCGGTGCGCTTGGCCTGCCGGAGACTCCCGCTACCTCGTCGAGCACGTCCATGTCGTCTGCGGGATCTGCGGGATCTGTGACGTCTTCCGTCAGCGCCGCGACCGGAGGCAGTGGGTCGTCGGTCAGCGCTGGTGGTCCCAGCGATCCGGCGACCCGTGGCAGTGCGCCAGCGGCATCGAGCGCGACGGGACCGGCCACACCTACACCGGATCCCCACCCCTAGCTGGGCGAAGTCGGCGACGTTGCGCGCTCGGCTCGGCGCTGGATCCGTCGTTCCCCGATCCAGGCGCGGGCCGCGGCCTCATCCGCGACGATGACGATGTTCAGCTTGCGCCCGGTAAGCAGGGCCAGCGCGTTGATCACCAGCTTGCCGATGGCGCGCGTCGCCAAGTCCCCGCCATAGATCGCAACGCCGCCAAAGTGCGTGTGGTGTCGCGACCAATCGACCAGCCGTCGTCGAACATCCGGCCGTCCGGGCCCGGCCCGCGTGTTGTCGACGATCAGGAACAAGCCATCGGTGCGCGCGGCACAGCGCTCGCAGAACGCCAGGAAAGGCTCAAGCTCCTCCAGCGTGCAGACCCCGGCCCAGCGCGACAGGATGGTGTCCCCCTGTAGCTGCCAGCACTGCCGCCCGGCTCCCAGCCATTCGTCGGACATGGCCACAGAGTTGAGTGTACTTCACTACCTAGGCTCCGCGTCGACCCGCCTGCGCCGGCGGTACCGGCTGCAAAAGACCGCTGCCCACCCGCTTCATCAGCGCCGCGACCTTCTCTAGCAGCTCCACCGAGGGGGAAGCGGGCCGCCAAACCAGCGCCAGCGTACGACCCAGTCCCGGCTTGGCGAAGGCTCGCGTCCCCAGCTCGCCGCGTCGGTTCTCGGTGCCCAGTGCAAGCGCTGGAAGCAGCGTGACTGCCTCGCCGCTTAACACCATCTGCACCAGCGTCGGCAGGCTAGTCGCCCCAAAGGCCGAGCTAGTCGCCCGCTTGCACGCTGACAGTGCCTGATCGCGCAGGCAGTGTCCCTCGGCCAGCAGCAGCAGCTCGACCCCGCTGAGATCTTCGGGCTGCAGCGGTCGCCCGCGCGAGAGCAGCGCATGGCCCGGCGCCGCCGCCAGTACGAACGGATCGTAGCCAATCACCGAATGACAGACGTGGCCCAGATCGGCCTCCAGCGCCAACAGGATGGCGTCCAGCTCAGCCGCCTGTAGGCGAGCCAAGAGCACTGCCGTCTTGTCCTCCCACCACTGCACCGAAAGCTTGGGAAACTCGGCACGTAGCGCCGCGGCCACATCGGGGACCAGATACGGCGAGATCGTCGGGATCACGCCAATGCGCAGCCGCCCAGCCAGCGGATCGCCCAGCTGGGCCGTGGCATCCACCAGATCGTCGGCGGCCAGTAGCAGGGCCCGGGCCCGCCGCAGCACATCCTCGCCCGCCGCGGTCACCAGCACCCTTCGCCGATCGCGCTCAAAGACCTGCACACCGAGCGCTGCTTCGGCGAGCGCAACCTGACTCGACAGCGACGGCTGCGACACATGACACAGCTCAGCCGCGGCGT
>DAORCZ010000282.1:0-8917 GCA_035345735.1 Pseudomonadota bacterium
GGTCACTTCGCGGAGGCTCTCGACGAGCAATGTCGTGAAGCGACCGAGTATCATTGCCCAAACATCGACGGAGATGCCTGGTAGTGCGCAAGTCGTACTTAAGCTACGTAGAACCTTCTGATCTCACTGTCATTGAACCCTTATGATGATATTTTTGGCTCCTCAAAATTTAAATTTTGAGGGTCTTTATGAATTTGCTCATCACCTGTTACTGGGATTTCCTTCCCTACCACTTCAAATTGGAATTCATCGACCCACACAGCACCTTCTCCATCGAGCAATACACCGAATGCAATTTTGGTTGCGTCAAGTGGTACATCTAAGACGATTTCATATCGCTTCCATGGTTGTGACCCTTTTAGCGGGCGAGTCCTCATATTATCGAAACATACAGACTTATTACCCACATCTACACGCATCCAGAGCCCCGCCCACTTTTGCACTTCGGAGACTTTAGCGTAGGCCGACATGCGTACTCTTTTTCCGCGATATATCTCAGCACGAAAATCTTGCATCAATGTACCGAAACCACGTGGTTTATTAACAGACCTTATACATCCAGCCCCTTTTCCTTTATAACTTACAGAGCGGTCCAATATCATCGCATAACTGCCCGGATCGTTGCCTGCATCGTACCAACCAGGCGGTGGAGTTGAGACTTCTGGATCAGCCTGTGCAGCGGCGGCAGCTAGAAGAATCAAGAAGTAATGTGCTGTGAGGACTAGCATCGCTATAACTCCTGTGGTCCTGCATAATTATCTGCAAGATTGATTTGTCCCTCATATCGAGGTATGTTCATTTGTGGCACTGTCATGCGATAATACGCATGATCTGGTGCGTATCTGAGGCACTCACTGCCACCCGGGAACTGTATAGTAGGCTTGGCACTTTTTACTATCTCACTTTGGCCTGTCCTGTGGGTCAATGGCTCTGATTTCTGGGATGAAGTGCGTGAAAAGTAAAGGACCAGCACAAGCAAGGTACAGATCGGCAATAAGCCGGCGGACGAACGCAAAGGTTGCCGTATGTACCAGCGATACTGTAATGATTTTCCGGGATTTTCTACCAACTCAGTAAGCGCTATCTCCAGTTGGGCTTCAAATACTAACGCCTGCGCACATAGATCGCAGGTTCGTACATGCCGCTCGACACCTTCCATCTCAGTAAGACTTAGCTCACCACGGACATATAGTTCTAGATTATCTAAGTGCATTGGGATTCTATTCCTCGAGAAGAGGGCGGATCTTCTTAGTTACTTCACAGATGATCTGTCGAACTCTTTGGAGTGAAATCCCGATTTCATTGGCCACTTCAAAATGAGAGCGATCAGGATTTTCAAATAAGAGTCTGAAGACCTCCTGCGCTGAATCTGAGCACTCACTGAGTATCTGTTGCGCCCGTGCAAGCTGTTGCCTAGTGAGAATTCGTCCTTCGTTGGTTTCGTCAATCCATTCCGACGCCGGCGATGCAAGAATGATCCTTCGGGCTGCCGAGGCACGACGCGCATCCTCCAGGGCAAGAAAAGCTGCCTGACGTACTGCCAGTCCCGGCAATTCGATGCGGCCCAGTCGGCCCAGTCGTTGCTGTTGAATCAACCGTAGCCATGTCTCCTGTGCCAACTCTTTCGCTCGGTCGATGTGTACCCCACGCGCCAACAGAGAAGCAACCACGCGGTGGTTGTGCCGTCGGATCAAGATATTCCAAGCTTCGCTTTCTCCATCGAGGGCAAGCGCAGCAAGCATACCTTCGTCAACAAGTAATCCGATGCTCATAGTTTTTCCCTGCAAGTACAACGGTGTTTCTATGCAAAACATATCGGTTTGCGAGCGCTGCTAACATTTTTGACAAAAGATCGATATTTCTTGGGAACCAGAGCATTTCTAAGTATTGAAGAAGATCGCCTGGCTGTACTGCGAGGATGTTCTTCGCACTGCAACTAGACACGAGGAGGGTCCCATGAAGACAGTCCATTTGATGGTGATGTCCCTGGTAGCGTTGCTTGTCGGATGCGGTAATGAAGCACTGGATAGCATTGCCCAGCCCAGCAGCAATGAGGCACTCTGCGGGGTTCCGATGGGGGATAACTTTGCGCCATGTCCGCAGGAGCCTGCTTGTGACCCATCGAGGCAGAATTGCACCCAACCCCCCTCTTCGTGCTTTGAGGCTGAAACGCTTCTTCTTACCGAAAGTCAGGCTGGCACACTTGCGTGGATCTCCGCGAACCAGATCGGCAGTGGTACTCGGCTTATTGCTCTCGATGAAGAGTCAACGCCGAGGTTACCAAGATTAAAACCAAGGGCCATCAAAGTAATCACGCAAGATCTGGCGAAATCAGCGCTCTACGTCTTCAGGCTTAGCAATGGACGTCAGCTCAAAGTGACACCGAACCATGGTATGCTCCTGGCCAATGGCCAGGTTGTCGCGGCTCATACGCTTAGCATCGGAGCCAGGTTTGTAAACACAGATGGCAGCATCGTTCGAGTGGAGGAACTTTCCACCGAGCAGACGGCGCGGAACGTGTTCAACTTTGAGGTTGAAGCAGAAGCCCAGAAGGGGCACTTTATCGTGGCTGAAGGAGTATTTGTCGGTGATTTAATGTGGCAGAATAAACTCGCCAATGGCAACTAGGTCAGCGTCCCCTAAATTCGTGACCTCAGGGCCCCTGCCTAGCAGTGCTGAGTCATCCATCGGATGAGATCGCTTGCTCTCCGACGGAGACTGGAATGCCGCCAAATTCGGCAGTTTTCGGTTTCTCGTCGAGGTCGTAGCGGACTCAACAGACAGATGACTTAGTACTGCTAGAACAAATCCTTGACGCAGCGAATGCCAATCGTGTTTTGGCGTGAGCTATATGGGCTTGTGCAATGGCGATTTTCTTGGCCCATATTCAGCTTGTCTGGCTTTCGCGTATCGTAGTTTCCGCCCCGGAAAACGCGCAGGCCATCACAGGGTTTCTTCCACTCAACGCTCGCGGTCCATTCCGCGACATTGCCGGCCATGTCCATGACTCCGGCGGGGCTTATGTCATCGAGCGAGCGTCCGATCGCGCAGGTTCGATCGACGGCGGACATCCAGCAGATCTGCGACTGCTCGCCCGGCGGATCATTCCCCCAGGGCAGCCGCCGTCCGTCTTGGCCCAGCGCTGCCAGCAGCCATTCCGGGTCCGTCGGCAGCCGTTTCTGGCCGTTCCAGCGACAATAGGTTTCGGCATCTAAGGCCGTCACACAGTTCATGGGATGATCCGGGCGTTCAGCCATATGAAGCCAGTTACAGCGACTGCGTTTCCGTTCATCAGGAATGGTTTGTGGTGAAATCTGGGGTTTGCAGACATTGGCCAATACGCATTTGCGGTAATCGGCCACGCTGACTTCGTATTTGTCAATCAAGAACGAACGCTTGCCGCGGCCGACGCTTCCCTCGCCGATGACCACCATCTCGCGATCACCGACCCGCCGGGTCTGAGGCGCGGGCGATGGCGGCGCCAGGGTGGAGGCAGCCTGGGGGCGGGCCAGCGGCTCAGGATGATCGACGGCAACCGCGGATGGGGGGGCACCGGCAACCGGGCCCGGGTTGGGCGGCGATGGATGGGCTGCACTGCCCGGCGCCGGGGGGGCAACCGGCAACGTCGTCGGAGCCGCCGGAGGCACGGCGGTCGAGGCGACGCTCACGACGGGGCGCACCAGCGTCCCGCGCAGCACACGCTCGCCGAACAGACGCGGAGCCGCCAGCATCAACAAGGCCGCCCCGAGCACACCACCGCAGATGAACACAAACGCCACGCGTAGCCAGGCGGCCAGCACCGACAGCCGGCCCGACCGACGACGGCGAATGCTCTCCAGCTCTTGCTGCGTGTTCTCCAGGCGGGTCGCGATCTCGTCGGCACGCTGCTGGGCTTGTAGCTCGCGCGCTTGTTCTGGCTGACGCGCGTCGTACAAAAACTGCTGCGCGGCCGGCGACAAAAGCCCGTGCAGGCGTGCGCAGTGTGGCTGCGACAGTCCCGCGCCGCGCAGATACGCCAGGCGCTCCCCCGAGGGCAGCGGCAGCGCCGAGGTCGCGGCCCAGGCCCCCTGCTCGGCCTCGACCTCGCGCCAGCGTTCAAGCAGCGGCCGGTCCTCTTCCAACCACTGTCGCAGCGTCGGCCAGAGGTGCAATAGCGCCTCGGTTGTCAGCTCGACAGTGTGCGAGCTGCCGCTTTTGCGCCGCGCCTGCAAAAGGGTCAGGCCCGGCGCGCGCGTCTCGCCTCGCCCATCGCTGCCTAGCAAAAGCCGCAGCAGGCGTTCGCCTTCATCGCCGCCGCCGGCAATGCGAACCGCCTCGGCCCAGGGGAAGCTGGTGACCGTGTCGGCCTCGCCGCGTCCCGGACGAACGAAGCTGACGAGCAGCTCGCGAGCCCGATTGCGGTCGCTCGTGGACAGCGGGTTGAGAGCCGCGTCGGCGGCCTGGGCCAAGGCCGTGCTGACTTTGCCAATCTGGGCATAGGCGTCGGCGGTCAGGTTCATGCCTTGGCGACGACACCACAGCTCCCGCAGGACGTAGGCAAAGCCCGACAGGCCATGTGGGCAAGCCAAGGTGTGGCGCACGATGCGGTCGATCAAGCTCTCTTCGATCAGCAGGCCGATCTGTTGCGCGGGGTAGCGGATCGCCGTCGCCAGGGCTCGCTTGTCCATCGGCGGGACGACGTAGTGCTGAGCCAGCAGCATGGCCGCGCTGAGCTCGGGCAGGAGTCGCATGCGCGCGTTGTGCGTACTGCGCAGCACCGTGATCAGATACAGCGGCCGCGAGGCGTCGCGCAGCGCAGCGGCCAGGGCCTCGTCGAGAACTCGCAGCGAGGCGGGGGGCGCATCCAGAAGCTGTTCCAGCGAGTCAATCACCAGCAGGGCGCGACGTCGCGGCCGGGCGGAATACCAAGAGCCCATGAGCGCCGCCAGCCCTTCCTTGTGTCGCCGAATGCGGGTCTCAATCGTCGCTGAATCGGCGGTAACGTCGAGAAGGCCGCTGTACAGCACCTGGGCCAGGGCCGCGACCGGGTCCTGGCTGATCGGCAAATGGATGATCGCGACATCTTCTTGGATTTTCTGACATTCGGCGATGACCGCCGGCAGCACGGCCGCGTGCAAAAGCGACGTCTTGCCGCTCAGCGTGCCGCCCTCGATGTGTAACCAGGGACAGCGGCCATCGTCGGTGGGGCCGAACCTGGCGAGCACCGGCTCGAGCTGGGCATTGCTGCGGCTATAAAACGCGGCCTGTCCCATCCCGAACGGCGCCACCCCCGGATACGGGCACATCTCCTCGGCCAGGTTTAACGCCCAGCTCCGACGAGCCAAGAGGCGCTGCAGGGTCTGTTCGACCCGTGACATGGCCGGCCGCTCATGCGGATCCTTGTGGAGTAGCGAGAGCACAAAAGCGCTAATTTCGGCGTCCGCTTCCGGCGCTTTGCCCTCCAGCGCCGACGGCGTATCGGCCTGATGCTGCTGCGCCAATTCCCCCGGGCTGCTGGCGACGAAAGGGGGCCGCCCAGCCAGCATCTCGTACAACACCGCGCCCAGGGCGTAGACATCGGCCCGATCATCGACAAAGCGATACTTCCACTGCTCGGGAGCTGCGTATTTCGCGGTGCCGGTCAGCTGAAATCGCGGTGTCGAAAACGACTCACTTGATTCGCCTGGCCGCGATATCGCTTGGGCCAAACCCAGATCGATAATTTTGGGCGAGAAGACGAACTCACCATCGGTTTCTTCCGCCAAAATGATATTGGCAGGTTTGATATCGCGATGAACAAAGCGTTGGCGATGCATAAAAGCCAATGCCGTCGCCAACTTTTTTGCGATATATAACGCAATTTTGATTGGCACAATATGCGTTCTATCCAGGTACTGCCGCAGGGTTTCTCCTGCGATATATTCCATAATAATATAGTAACGACCATCGGGGGCCGGTAGGCGGTTGCAGGTATTGATTTTGACGATTGAGTTATGTTGAATTTGCGCGCCGATCCACGCTTCCATCGCGATATGGGCGTCGTGGAGCTCGGGTTCCTCGGTCAAGACCTTGAGGATGTGACGGCCGCCGGTCTGCCGATTGGTGACCTGATAGAGCATGCCGCGGGCGCCGTTGGCGACGTACTCGCCGACAAGAAATTCCCCCAGCTGACGCCCGGTCAGCGAGCCCGAAAGCGGCGGAACTTCGTGGCTCGCCACCACATCGCTGGTGGCTTCAAGGGGACTTGCTGGCCGATGCGGGGACGCCATGGAACATGCCTCGATATGACAGAAAAGAAGGCTTGAACCGCGGCAGTATACGCATATAGATGAACTCGCCATGACGCAAAAATATCGGCCGTCTGCGCCCGCCCTGGACCCCACTGCGGAGCCGCCCAGCCACCGCCCTCCCGCGACGGTAGCCGGGTATGATCTGCATATCGTCTCGGCGCGCTCCGCCGTCCGCCGGGTCCTGGCCGCACAGGGACGCCTGCTGATCGGCCGAGGCGGGGACGTCGTGCTGGAGGCTCCGGCCGTGTCACGCGAGCACGCCGAGCTCAGCTGGAGCAGCGAGGGTCTGCACATCCGCGACCTCAGCAAGCACGGCACCTGGGTCAACGATGAGCGACTGCCGCGAGACCGAGACTATCGCATTCCCTGGCATAGCTGCATATGCATAGGGCCTTATGAATTATCATTCAGTAAGGTGGTGCAGCCTGCTCCCGGTGACAAATATAGCCAGTCGCCGTTGATGCAAGAGCTAATGACCGAATTGCGAATGGTCGCGAAATCCGAGATCCCCATTCTGCTGCTGGGTGAGACGGGGGTCGGGAAAACCCATATTGCTGAATATATTCACAAACACTCATTGCGACCAACTGCTCCGTTTGGTTCCGTAAATGCCGCGGCGCTGCCCAATAACCTGCTGGAGAGCGAGCTTTTCGGCCATGTCAGAAACGCTTTCAACGACGCAAACGACAAGGCGGGATTGATTGAAGCATCCAACGGCGGCACGTTTTTCCTCGACGAGATCGGGGACATGGCTCTCGAATCCCAGGCGAAGCTCCTGGCGGCTATCGACCAGAAATTGGTTCGCCGAGTCGGCGATACTCGGGACCGCCCGGTCGATGTGCGATTCATCTTTGCCACCAACGTACCGAAAACCGATCTGGTGCGAAGCAAAAAAATCCGCCCTGATCTGCTGCAGCGCATGTATCCCGTATATGAGATCCCGCCTCTGCGTCAGCGCAAAGAAGATATCCTGTCCCTGGCCAAGCATTTTATGATTAAATATTCCAGGCAATCGGAATCGAATCCAAACATGACTCTGTCTTCTGCCCTTTGTGAATATCTGGTCGGCTGCCCCTGGCCAGGGAATGTGCGGCAATTAAGTCGCCTGATCCATCTGGCCATTGTGCTCCATCCGACGGCCCAGATCTTGGAACCGCGCCATATCGAAAAAGCGATGGCGCGTAGCCTGCCGGATGAGCCCCTGTCACTGTCCGAGGGCCAAGACAGCTCTGTCCCACCGACGAGCGACCCATACCTGACGGCGCCGCCCCCGCTGGTGAAACAGCTAGAAGCGTTGGAAGCGGCGCTCATCCGTGAAGCGATGCGGCGGGCCGATGGCAACGCCAGCAAAGCAGCGAGCATCTTCGGGCCCAGCCGAGCGACGTTCTATCGTCGCGCACAGGAGCTGGGAATCTCGCTAACGGCCGAGCGCACGACGTAGCCTGGCCTTCGGCAGCGGCCGTTTCCGACGGGGCAATCCGTCTAGGGCCACCGCTGCGCCCGCCACGGTTTCCCGCTGTCGCAGCCCTGAGACGCTGTCGCAGGAGGCAGACAAGACTCTGTCTCAGACTCGCGACAGGGGGGGCCGATCCGACTGGCATCTCCGACGACATGTGTCCCTGGCACGCACGCTGCATTACCTGCGCCCGGAACGTAACGAAGGCCCCCACAACCGGGCCAACCAACGCGAGGGCAGCGATGATGATCCGCACGGCAGCAGCACCGACGAAGACACCGACCAAGACACTGCCAGAGATACCAACAGAGATACCAACAGAGATACCAACAAAGATACCAACAGAGACACCAACAGAGACACCCATTGAGCGCAGCGAGGAGAGTCAAGCGAGCGCCTCGGCCGAGCGAGGCTTGCGGGGCGGAGCCGCGACCGACCGTCCCCCGCAAGGACTGCTGGAGGCCTGGTGTCTGGTCGATGAGATCCTGCGCACGCCGCGGCCGATTCGACTCTCGGCGCATGCGATTGTCCGCTTTGCCGAACGGGCCAAGGGCTGCGGCCGACAAGCCTGGATGCCCAAGCTGCCGCTGGGCCTGGTGCCCGCCTCGGACTTTGGCCTGCTGGTGCTGCTGGCCGCAGCGCAGCCAGCCCAGCTACAGACCTGGGTGGCCGAGCTTACGTCGCTGCTTCTGCCCTACGAGGGCTGGCCGAGCGAGGACTTCTGTGCCCCGGCCGGGGCGGTGCGCCTGGTGGTTCGCGGGCGCCGACTCTTGACCGTCCTGGCCCGTGGGCAGACGCCGTTGCCCATCTGGGCCGCGTAGACACCAGCCCTCCCCGGAGACCACGCGATGAGCCGCCCCTCTATCCCGCCCCAACCTGCCCATCGACACTCGACCCGCGAGAACGCCCCAAGCAAAGCCCAGCCGGTGTTTCTCGCGGAGCCACCGATCGCCTTGCCCGCCATACTCGTTGCGGAGTGCGAGCCGCCGCTCGGCCGACTGTGCACGATCGAGGCGAGCTTGACGTGGCTGGACGCCGCCCTGCCCTCCCTTCGCTCCTGGCTGACGGCGGAACTGGGGCGCTACCGCCGCCCCCCGGACGAGACGGAAGCCGCTGTGCGACGAGCGCTGCGGCTACTTGCGCAGCGCCTGGTGGGAGGGACGGTTGAAGTCCGGTCGCTAGCCGCACTGGC
>DAORCZ010000283.1:0-8840 GCA_035345735.1 Pseudomonadota bacterium
CCGGCTTGCAAAGCCGGTGCTCTACCAACTGAGCTATTCCCCCGGTAAGGGCGCGGTCGACAAACTAGCCGAAGGCGCCATAAGAGGTCAATTTACAACTTCGCACACGCGATGCGATGTCGCCTCGCCGCTAGGGCAAGCTGACGTTGGCAGAGGTCGACATGTCTTTGACCACGGTGACCATCTGGGTCGTGGTCTTGCCGGCCTTGGTTGCGCGCAGTTCATACATGCCGGCGGACACGTTGGTCAGGTTGTAGTTGCCGCTGCTGTTCGTGGACTGCGTGTACAGGCCGCGGTTCAGCGTCACGGCGGCTCCGTCCAGCGGCTTGCCACCGGCATCGCTGACCAAGCCGATAACTGAGCCCACCCCGGGGTTCATTCCGACGTTTACGCGCAGGTGTGTGGCAGCCTTGGTCAGGTAGCCCTGCTGGTCCATGGCCAGGATGTGCATCACCCAGACGCCGTTCGCCACCATGCTGCGCAGGATCTTCTTTTGCGGAAGCGGGACGAAGGTGGCCGACTTGGTGGGGATGGTGTCGCCGTAGTTGTCGAGCACGTAGTAGATGCCCTGGACGTTGCGCTCGGAGACGGGGAAAGACCACTCGAAGAACACGTCGGGGTTGTCGTACCAGGTGCTAGCCGAGGCATGGCTACTGGAGCTCAGCGAGGGGGGCTGCGTGTTGATCTGGATGCGGAAGGTGTTCTCGACCGTGCCGACGTTCGACATGGCGTCGACCGGCGTGATGTGGAAGTAGTTGGTTCCAGCCCGCACCGCGGTCGCGGGGTAGCTCTTGCTCTCGGTGTTGACGAAGGTCGAGGTACCGGGCGTCGGCACCTGCCAGATGTTGGTGTTGAGCATCTGGTAATAGCCCTGGCGTGAGGCGAACGGACTCGACCACGACATCACGACCTGATCGAAGTTGTCGTTGTAGATGAGGTCTTGATCGGGATGGCTGCTCGACGTGATCAGCGTGGGAGGCAGGAGGCCATCGGTGCGCTGGCCCATGATGGCGCCGCCAATGGTGCGGGTTCCGCCGGCCAGAAGGCGCACTCGCCCGGCGCCGCCGCCACCGCCCTGACCGTCGCTGTAGTAGCCCGCGCCGCCCGCGCCACCTGCCGCCGAGATCGTCCCTGAGGTCGTCAGCGTTCCCGAGGCCGCCAGCAAGATGCCGCCGCCGGCGCCACCGCCACCGCCGCCGCCATAGGTTGCGGTGTTGCGCGTGCCTGCCGTGCCATTCGCGGTCAAGAAGCCTGCGATGGTGATGTTTTCCGAGGCGATGAGTCGAATCGCACCACCGCCTGTACCGCCGACTCCGCTGCCGGCTCGGGTCGGCGAAGCGCCTCGACCCCCCCCTACCACCCAGAGGTCGGTGTTGCTGCTGATCGCCGGCCCGCCCGCTCCGGCACCGAGGGAAGTCTGACCCGCCGTGCCATTGCCGCCGCCGCCGCCGCCGCTGTGGTCATACGTGCCACGACCGCCATCGCCCCAGCCATAGGGGTTGCTGGTGGGCGCTGCGCTGATCGTGCCGGCGTTCTCAACGGTGATGTTCTTGGCATAGACGGTGAGATCCCCCGTCGGGACCTGGACCGTGATGCCCGAGCGGACAATGAAGTCGCCATCCACGTAGATCGTCCCGTCGAGGTTGCGGTTCATCGTCACATCAAGGTTGGCCAGCGCGCAGCGGCCACTCGAGCACGTGCCGGCGCAGGTGTCGACCGTTGTCCAGGTCGTGCCTGCCCCGTTACACTCCTCGACCGACTTCATGTTGCAGCGGCGAGTCCCTGGGGAGCATGCGCCGGTGCAAAGCCCGCTGATACAAGACACCGCGCACGTCGAGCTGTGCAGCCAAGCCGTTCCCGTGCTGTTACAGATCTGCACCGAGTTAGCCGGACCGCAGCGATAGCTCCCCGGCATGCAGGGGACGCCCGTCCCTCCGCCGCTCATGTCTCCCGGCGGAGAGCTGAGGTCTGCCCCGGTTAGGTCGACGCCGGACAGATCGCGGGGTGAGCCGCTCATGTCGTCGTCCTTGCCTCCCATCGACATGTCTTTGTCGTCCGCTGGCGGGCCGAGGTCGACGTTGTTTTGGCCACCGCCGCCACCGCCGCCACCGCCACTGCTGGAACAACCCGGCGAGAGAGCCAACAAGAACGCGGTGAAAATGGGAAGAACACGACGCATGACGCAGACCTCGGCAGATGTGGGGAAGTGAAGGAAGCGTCATTTGACGCATTTCCCCAAGCGAGGTCAAGCATAGGGGGGGCGAGGAGGATGCCGAGACTAGAGCCCCATGGCGTCGGCCATGGCCGCGATGGCAGCGTTTACCAGCGGCGCGTGCGCAGCGGCCTCCCCGCTTTCGGCCAGGACATCTAGCTGTGCCTCGACCGATGACAGGAGGCCCATCGCCATCGATGGCGATGAGGGCTGTGGCCCGGCATCCACGATGCTCAGCCCTGCGACAAAAAAATCGAGTAGGAGGGTGGAAAGGGCTGAGCCGGTCGGGAGGCTGCGCAGGCAAGCAGCAGCCTCATGACGAGCCTTTGTGCGCGGGTCGGGGTCTGAGAGAGCGGCGAGCGCCTCGACAACAAGCTCCTCAAGACTTGGAGAAGCGGCCAGGATGAGAGCGAGCTCAGGTTGGCCAGAGATGCGCTCAATGCAGCGTGGATCGAGCTGGAGGGCAGCACCGATGCAGTCTGCGGCTGCCTGAGTCTGCTGCAGCTTGGCCCACGAGCGAGCACTCTCCAGCAGCAGCGATGCGAGGGGATCTTCGTCTTCCATCAGCTGGTCGATGGGACGCAGCACCGCACGTGCCCGGTCGCAGGCGAGGAGTGCGGCTTCAGATTCGTGTAAGCAGTTGAGCAGCGTCGCACACGCTAGCTGTACATCGGCAGCGGTGGGCTCTTCCGCGGCGAGCAGCGTCGCGCGCTCTAATGCTTCGGCGTAGCGGCCCTCGGCGGCTAGGGTCTGCATGCAAAAGAACAGCAGCGTCCGCCGGCTGGGTGGGGTCTCGGCCGAGAGTAGCGTTGCCAGCGCCTGGGCGACGACAGAGCTTGCTCCGAGTGTCGGGGCGACCGGCGGAGGAGAGGCCAGCCACAACAGTGCCTGTTCTGCTTCCGCGATGGCCGCATCGCAGGCTTGAGCGTCCGCGAACAGACGGGCGCGCATGAAGCGCAGCAGTGCGATCTGCGGCGGTGCCGGTCGCGGTTCCATCTGTGCGTCTGCGCCCTCCGTTGCATCCAGCAGAGAGCCCAGCTCGGTGGCAGCGACAAGCCAGCGGCCTAGGGCGCGATGGGCAAGGACGCCGGCTAGCTGCAAGGGCAGTCGTGCCGTCGTCGTGGCAAAGACGGGCAAGAGCAGCTCGCTGACCTCGACCACGACATGCGGAACGTCCTGAGCAAGCAGGGAACGCAGGCGCTCGGCAAGGAAGGTTGCGAGCTGCTCGGTCACCGTGCCGACCCGAGCGCGCAAGCTGTCGGTCAGTACCTGCAGCTCGTGCAAAGGCCAGCCATCGCGGCGGGCCAGTGCGAGTGCAATCTGCGCCTCCAGCAGCGCGAAGCTCGGCTGAGCGAGCCCCGCCAAGATTTGTGCGTGTCGCTGGTACAGCTCCGGAGCAAGCGGTGCTGTGGCGATCTCGTCTTCGAGCTGTCGTCGGGCCTGCTCACCGGGCGACAGAAGCGCGTAGCTGCGCAGGGCGAGTTGGCGATCAATCTCGACGGCCAGCGCGGGCTCTTGTCGGCGCTCCGCCAGGAGCTCAGCCACCTCGATGCGATCGACATAGGACGCAACAAGGACCGCGGCTTTTCGAACGGCAAGGTGCTCGTCGCTGAGGCGAGCACGCAGCAAATCCAATTCCACGGCATCGAGCTCGCCGGGCCACGTCGCAAGCGCTCCCCACGCCCCAAGGGTCGCGACCTTGTCGTTCGCTGTCTGGGCTCGCCACGCGCAGGCGGTGACCTCGGGAAGGCTCTTGGCCGCAAAGGCGACGGTCAGCCAGGCCTTGAGTGCGTCGAGTGCGTCGGCCGGCAGGCCAGCTCCCCAAAATCGACGCTGGCCAAGGATGTGATCTTCCTCATAGCCGAGCTCGATGCTCGCTGGATCAGCGTCCTGCGATGGCACCTCCTGGGCGAACCACCAAGTCAGAAACTGACGAGCCCGACGCGGCTGTTCGCGGATCAGCCGATAGCCCCGAGATCGCAGTCCATCGCGCAGATCGTCGCGCGAGCTGCCTGGCCCCAGCACGACGGATAGCAGGCGGCTCGTGGCTGAGCTCGTAGGCAAAGTCTGGCTCATGCGCTCCCTGGGGGGAGCGGGGCTGGTGTTGGCTCTGGGGCTTCCCTGGCCGTCACCGTATGCAGGACTCGGCGCAGCAGTGAATCGGTCTCGCAAGCCGCTCGTTCCAGCAGGAACAGGCGGTAGTCGACGTGGCTGGCGACAGCGATCGTCGATGCTCGGACTGCCTGCAGCGGATGGTCAGCGTACAGTCGCAACACGTCGAGCAGGCGCAGATCGTCGTACCACAAGCCCCCGAGACGCTGCAGGGCCCGGCGCGCGAGGAGGAGGGGTTCCAAGCCGACCTCCTGAGGCAAGCAAGACAGCGGGGCTAGGGCGGACAGCAGATCCGCTTCCTGCAGCAGCGGCAGGGGCTGCAGCAAGGTCGCAATATCGGGGGGCAGCGATGGATCGCTGCCAGTTGCGGCGGTCGAGACGGGGATCGCGACATCGAGGACCAGGGCCGACTCATGAGCTTCTAGTCGAACGCGACTCTGCGAGTGGACGGTGTGCCAAGACAAGCTGTGTGGTGCGCCGGCCGCCTGCTGAGCGTATCGCTGCTGGAGCTCGTCTCTGACGGTTGGGTGTAACTCCCTGGGCAGTTGCTGAGGCCAAGGATCGACCAGGAAAGCGCTGCCCCAGGGACGCGGTCGCAAAAGCGGAGACTGCTCCAGTCGGAATACCCATTCGGCAAAAGCTGTCGGCGCATCAAAGGCCAAAGGGTCCGTTGCTGGATTTTCCAGCGTATCCACGACTGCCGAGAGTTCGGGAGATGCGCTTCGCAGGGGAGCTGGGTGGGCTGGAGCCGATGCCTGCCCGAGCGAGGGCGAGATATCGAGAACGAAGCGGAGGAGCAGCATGGCGGCGTTCCGCTCCTCGGTGGCTTAGCGGCCGAAGATCCAGTCGCGGACGTCCTTGGCCGCCAAGAACACAAGCAGCCCAAGGAGGAGCAGCATGCCAACCAGGTGAATCACTTGTTCAACACGCTGGTTCACCGGCCGGCGAGTAATGACCTCCCAGCCCAGAAAGACAAGACGTCCACCGTCGAGAGCTGGCAGCGGCAGCAGGTTGAAGAAGCCAAGGAGCGTGCTGATGATGGCGATGAAGTGCAGGCCGCGAATCAGGCCACGCTCTAGCTGCTCTTTCATGATGCGGGCGATGCCGACCGGGCTCTTGAAGTCGGCAGACTGCCGGCCACGGATTACGTCGAGCAAGTTGTGCATGGTCTGCACGGTCATGAACATCGGGCCGACGATGCTCTGGCGGGCCGAGTCGGCGATCGAGTGACGCTGCGGGGTCTTCGCCGACTCCATCTCGATGCCCATGCGCCAGTTCTTGCCGTCGTTCACTGGGGTGATGCTAAACGCCTGTTTCTGACCGGCGCGCAGCACCTCGATGTTCAGCGGGCGCCCTTCGGATGTGTCGACGTAGTACAGGACCTCCATCTGGTTGCTCACGATCGTCCCCTGGACTCGGAAGAGCTGGTCACCAGCTTGGATTCCAGCGGCGGCAGCCGGGCGGCCAGGCAGCACGTTGTGCACCATGACGCCATGGACGCCGACGACGGCGTGCAGGAAGAAGATCAACAGGCAGGCAAACAGGTAGTTGACGACGGGCCCCGCGGCAATCGTCAAGAATCGCTGCCAGGCCGGACGGTTCGGATAGGCCCGCGGATCACTGGGGTCGATGTTTTCATCCTCGGGGTTGAGGCCGGCGATCTGCACATAGCCCCCAAGTGGAACGGCACCGACTTGAAACGTCGTCTCGCCTCGCCGCCGCTGCACGAGCGCTGGACCGAAGCCGATGGCGAAGCGATCGACCCGCATATTACACAGCTTGGCCACGATGTAGTGCCCCCACTCGTGGACGATGATGAGGACGCCAAGCGCAAGAACGGCGAGAAAACCGTACAGCATGTTGGAAGCCTACCTTACTGCCCCGGCGACTGCACAGGGCTATGGCAAACGGATTGAGCTTGGCGGAAACACCCCCCGCCCTCTGCGCATTTCCTGTCGTCGACAGCGCGCTCGCTGAGCAACGACGGCAAAGATGGCGAGTCTAGCGCGGCGCATCATCTTTGCGGAGTGCCCACAGCACCTTGCGATAGACCGCCTCGCTCATCACCAAGCTGGAGTGGCCGAGAGGCACGGAGATCGCATGGGCTCCCTCAAGCTGCGTTGCCGACGGTGGGCAGAGCCAGTCACGCTCGGCAGAGATGGTGAAGAACTCGACTCCGTGCGGCAACGGACCGTCGTGAAGTTCCTGCAGGAAATTACTGCCCGGCAAGAGCTGCCATGACGAGGCAGAGAACAAGCCCATCGTCGCGACGCCGAGCAGCGCGGCCCAGGTCCCGCGAGCCGGCGTGCCGAGCATGACCATCCGTCGCACGCGGCTCTCTCCCCCAAGGTGCTTGATGTAGTACAGGCCAATCAGGCCCCCCATCGAGTGGCCGACGATGTCGATACGATGTACGCCGCTTTGTTTGATGATCTGTTCCACCTTGCGGTGGATGAGCAGGGCAGAGGCGCGAATGTCGCGCACATTGAGCACGCCGAGGTTGAACGAGATCACCGCAAATCCATCGCGCTGCAAGCGCTGTTCGATGACGAACATCGATCCGCGCGTGCCAAGGAAGCCGTGAATGAGCAGCACCGGCGGGTGGCGGTCCGAGATTTGATCTGGAAAGCGCTTGTTCTTGATCTCGTTGCCGCGGACAAGGTGACGTAGATACGAGACGGTATGCCCGCCCGAGACGAGGTCCTGACGTAACGGCTCGCTGTCGATCCGACGTACACGACGGTGGTCGGTGATCAGGCGCGTCACGCGACGCAAGATTCCCTGGCGCACCGCACGATGTCCGCTAGGCCGGCTTGCGCCGGGCTCATGCTCTTCGGGCCCGTCGTATTCGTGATCGCGGTTGTTGCTGCTCACAGACTTCGTCCCCCAATGAGCCATTTTCCCCGAAGGAGGGGAGGAAGGAAATCCCGAGGAAGACCGAGGAAGAGATGCCGAACCGTCGGACAGGGCCGGCGGTAATCGATCCAGCGATATGTCGGCTAGTTTTCTACGAAGCTCTTGAGGCGCTTGCTGCGTGAGGGATGACGAAGTTTGCGCAGCGCTTTGGCCTCGATCTGGCGGATGCGCTCGCGCGTGACCTCGAAGTCCTGACCAACCTCTTCGAGTGTGTGGTCAGAGCGTTCACCGATGCCGAAGCGCATGCGCAGCACTTTTTCTTCGCGTGGGGTAAGGGTGGCCAGGACCTTTCGCGTCTGCTCAGCCAAGTTCATCGAGATCACGGCATCGGACGGCGAGATGACGCCCTTGTCCTCGATGAAGTCGCCAAGATGGCTGTCCTCTTCTTCGCCGATCGGCGTCTCGAGCGAGATCGGCTCCTTGGCGATCTTGAGAACCTTGCGCACCTTGTCGAGCGGCAGCTCCATCTTCTCCGCGATCTCTTCCGGCGTCGGCTCGCGGCCTAGCTCCTGCACCAGGTAGCGCGAGGTGCGGATGAGCTTGTTGATCGTCTCGATCATGTGCACCGGGATGCGGATGGTGCGGGCCTGATCGGCGATCGCGCGAGTGATGGCCTGGCGAATCCACCAGGTGGCGTACGTCGAGAACTTGTAGCCGCGCTTGTATTCGAACTTGTCGACGGCCTTCATCAGGCCGATGTTGCCTTCCTGAATCAGATCCAGGAACTGCAGGCCGCGGTTCGTGTACTTCTTGGCAATCGAGACGACGAGTCGGAGGTTGGCTTCGACGAGCTCAGCCTTGGCCTTCTCGGCCATTCGCTCGCCTTCGGCGATCTCTTTGTAGGTGCGGCGCAGATCGTCGATCGAGAGCTTGGCTTCTTCTTCGACGCGCTTGATCTTCTTCTTCGACTCGATCATGCCCTGCGCGGCGTTCTCGAGTTCTTCGGAGGTGACACCGAGCTTCTTGATGATGGCCTTGGCCTTGGTGGCGTTGGCCTTCATCTCTTTCAGGGTGCGGGCCAGATCCTTCTGGGGCATCCCGACGCGGCGCTCGAATTCTTCGATCTCCGCTTCGCCCTTTTCGATGCGCATGACCAGGCTCTTGAGCTTCTGGACTACGCGATCGATCTGCTTCTTGTTGATGCGCAGCTCGGACAGCAGCTCGAACATCTCCTGCTTGTTCTCTTCGAGCTTGTCGCGCAGCTTCTTTTTGCGCGTATCGACGGCTTTGGGGCCGCCCGGCACGACGACATTGGCGTCGAGCTCTTCGAGGATCTTCTCGTTGTCGCGCTGCAGCCTTCGGACCTTGTCGATGATCTTCACGACACGGTCGGTGTGCCATTCCTCGTCGAAGTCAGCGTCCTCGTCATCAAGGTCGCGAACGACGTCTTTGACGCGGATTTTGCCCTTCTTCAGCTTCTCGCCCAGCTCGAGGATCTCTTCGACGGCAATCGCGCTGTTGAGCACGACCTGCAGCACCCGTCGCTCGCCCTCTTCGATGCGCTTGGCGATCTCGACTTCGCCTTCACGGGTCAAAAGCGAGACTGAGCCCATCTTGCGCAGGTACATGCGCACTGGGTCGTTGGTCTTGCTGTACCCAC
>DAORCZ010000284.1:0-8838 GCA_035345735.1 Pseudomonadota bacterium
CCTAGTCGAGATACTCGATCTCTTCATTGCGAAGTCCCTTTTTGCGGCGCAGAAGCGGCTTTTTCTTCTTGGCGTTGTTGTCGCGCTCACCGACCCCAGCGTCGGGGGGAAGGCTGTCGGCGGGCGCAGCGCTGGCCGGCGAGGGGGCAGCGACGGCTGGCGCGCTGCTCATATCCGGCGGGGCGATTTGTTCGACAGGCGATGGGGGCGGGCCTGAGGCAACCGACGGCATCGGCTGGGGCACCGGCGGCTGGCCCACCGTCCCGGGGGCGGTTGGGGCGGTTGCGGCATCGGTTGCCGTCTGATCGGAGGCTGGCTGCAGGGCCCGCGAGCGCAGCATCAGGCCCAGGACCAGCGCCCCCACCAAGATCAGCGCCGCAGCCCCCAGGCCGACCAGAACGATGGTCAGCGATCGCTTGTCCGCCGACTCAGAGGGGGCGGGCGGCCGCACCGGCCCGGCCGAGGCCACGACTGCGGTCGACAGCGGCGACAGGCCCGCCGCGACATCGGGGCCCGCGGGCAGCACGGGGGCTGCCGCCACAACCGGGGCGGGACTGACGGGACTTACGATCGGCCCCGCGGCTGACGAGACGCCAATCGTCGGTGCATGCGGGCTGGCCTTCACTCCGCCGGAGTCTTGCGCCACGCCGGCCGCTAGGGCCGAGGGGACACTGGATCCGCCATCGGCTGGCGTCGCTGGCTGGGCTGCAGGGGCGACGGCGGGCTCGCTCGAATCGGGGGCGATCAGCGTGACCGACTGCGGATCGGGAGTGGCGACCGGCGCGGGGGATTCGCCGATCGATGCCTCAGCGACGGCCGGGGCTGAGATCGCGGGGCCTGGCGACGGCGGCGGCGTCACATCCGACGGAGCCGGCGGCGGGGGAGCCAGCGGCGGCGTCACATCCGACGGAGCCGGCGGCGGGGGAGCCAGCGGCGGCGTCACACCCGATGGCGTGACCGGCAGTCCATACGGCGCAGGGGTCACGTAGGGCGGCGTGAAGTGAACCGGCGTGATGTACGGCGTGGCGTACGAGCCCGATGGCGGCGCAGCGACGATAAAGGACGGCGTGATGTGCTGCGTCACCGGGTGCGGCAGGCCCACCGGCGTGGCCGGGCTAGGCGTCGCGGTCGAGGGTGCGCCGGCTGACGCAGACGTCACCGGGCCAGAAGCCGACCCGCTTACCGAGGTCACCTCGGCCTGCCGGCGCACGTCGAGGGGGATGGTCAACGGACCGGGGGGCTTGGGCTCAGCCTGAAGCTCGGCACTTACGGCCTGCATCGGCCCACTTAGGCGACCGCCGATGCGATCCAGCTCTTGAGCGACCTGCACAATCGAGGGGCGCGCCTCGGGTGCTTTGCTGAGCATGCTGTGCACCAGATCGACCAGATCGAGCGGCAGCGATGGCTCCAGGGTGTGCAAGGCCGGCGGTGCCTGGAATAGATGCATGCCCATGATCTCGCCCCCGCCCTCGGCGACAAATGGCGGGTGACCGATCAGCATCTCGTAGAGCATCACGCCCAGCGCATAGACGTCGGTCTTCTCGGTGACCTCGCCCGCCCCGCGACACTGCTCAGGCGACATGTAGGTCGGCGTGCCGAGGATCGCTCCGGCCCGCGTCTTGTAGCCGGTGTCGTTGTGCTCGGCGGAGATCTTGGCGATGCCGAAATCGACAACCTTGACCCGCTCGCCACCGGGCATATCGGGATCGGGCACCAGCATGACATTCGCCGGCTTCAGATCGCGGTGCACGATGTGCTTGGCGTGCGCGGCCATCAGCGCCGAGGCGATCTGACGAGCGATGCGCAGCGCGCCCATGCTCATGCGACCGACGCTGGCCAAGCGGTCCGCCAGCGTCTGCCCCTCTAGAAACTCCATGACGATATAGGGGCTGCCATCGTCGGTCTGGCCGAACTCAAAGACGTTCACCAGGCCAGGGTGCTGGATGATGTTGACGGCCCGCGCTTCGTTGAGAAAGCGCGTATACGCTTCCGAGTTGTGAGCGAACTGGGCGTGCAACACTTTGATCGCCGCGCGACGGCCGATCTGCTCGTGGACGCCTTCAAACACGCGTCCCATGCCACCTTCGCCAAGAAGGCGGGTGAGCTTGTAGTTGCCTATCCGGCTTCCCGCTTCAATCATCGGCATTGCTCCGAAGGCACAGCTAGCCAGGCCCGGGTGCTACCTAGCGAAGGCGCACTCCTCACCGGCGGATCAGGTGCGGGGCTCAAGCCGGCTCGCCTGAGCGTGGATGAGCGGCAGCGACCGAGTCGCCGCGACCGCCCTGGGCTGGGGCCGGTGCACCGGGGCACAGTCACTTCCTAGGTCCCGGCGTGGCAGGCTGAAGAGATTCCACAGAACATAGCCATTATTACCGACGATCGGCTGACTTGGTCAACCGTCGGTGCACGGGATGTCGCAGCCGGAAAATTTAGCGCGATTTCGGCGGCGGCTTGGGTCAGCGCAGACCGAGGGTAGCGCGTAGTGCGGCCTGCAGCGTGGCGTAGGTCGAGATGGCCGCGAGGGCCTGGTGGTGGTCGCGCAGGGCCAGGGCGATCTCGGCCCGGATGCCGCAGAAGCAGGGCTGTGCGCCCAGAAGTCGCAGGGCCTGCGTCGCACGCAGCAGGGCTGCCACGCTCTGCCCATCGGCCTGCGCCACGCCCGTCAGATCGATGATCACCCGCCGGGCCCGCAGCGCCACGACGCGATCGAGGAGCTGTCCGAGGGCGTGCTGCGTCCGTCCTGGGTCCAGCGTGCCGATGAGCGGCAGCACCAGGCTGCCCTCGCCGATGGGCAGGAGCGGCGCAGACAGCTCCAAGATGTGCTCGACCTTCTGCGCTAGCTCGCGGTTCAGGTGGGCGAGCTCCTCTTCCACCTGCTTGTAGCGCGTGACGTCGAGCGTCAGGCCATACATGCGCACCGGTTGTCCGTGGGCATCGCGCTCGATGCGGATCGAGCTCTGCAGCCACAGATAGCGGCCGTCGTGGATGCGGAAGCGATAGGGCGCGAGCTCGCCGCCGTCGCGCATCAAGCTCTGCGCGGCGTCGAGGGTGGCTTGGCGATCGTCGGGGTGGATGCGCGAGGACCAGAAGCCCGGGGTGCGAAACCACTCCTGCGGGGTGTAGCCGCTGATGCGAAACAGGTAGTCGTTCATCTGGCTCAAGCGATAGCTCTTGCCGTCGGGAGCCACCGGGCCATGCCAGACCAGCGCGGGCAGCATGTCGACCAAGTAGTCGCGGTGCTTGCGCGCCAGCATCGCCGACTCGCGATCGCTGTCCTCGATCATCACGGCGGCCGCGGCGGCCGCGGCGGTCGCGGCGGTCGCGGCGGGTGAGGCCGCCTTGGGCACGCTGCTCAACTCGGCCAGCTCGCTCTTTGCCGATTCGGTCTTCGCCCGCTCGCTCGGCACAGCGATGCGACGAGAGGCGCAGGCCAAACGAATCAGGCCCGAAGATTCTCCGCCATCCCCCGCGGGGAGGACGCGCCGCAGCTCGCTTTCAACCCAGCCAGGCTCAGCCAGCGACAGGCGATAGCGCAGCACGACCCCCGGTTGCCCCATGAGCGCCCGCGTCCAGCCATCGCGAAATCGCTCGCGATCGCCCTCGGTGACGAGGTCGCACAGGCTCTGTGACTGCAGTTCGTCGACTGTCTGACCAAACACCTCGCGGCAGGCCGGCGAAGCCGCCTGAAAGGCCCCCGACTCGCCGTGCAGCGAAAGGGCTATTGGGCAGTGGAACGCCAGTTCAAACGCGATTTCACGATTCATGAGTGGCAGCGGCACCCATCGTTTATGGCGGTATCAGTCAGATGCCAAAGAGCCATGCGGGCAGCTGCTGCGATCCGGCGACGGTAGGGCTAGCGCATGATACCAGGATCGGCCGGCGATGATATGCTATGGCCGCCCGGACTCGGCTCTCTCCAAGCGGAGAGGGCCCTAGGCACAATCGTCGGTGGGACCCCAACCTGGCCTGCGGGCCAAGGAGTCGTCTATGTCGGATCTTGATGAGCGCGAAGAAATTAAAGAGCTGAAAGCAATGTATGCAAGACGCGCAGATGCTGTGTTTAACTCTCCCGGACACGCAAGCGCAGTCGCCTTGGCCGACTTATTCACCAATGATGGGACGCTGGATCTCGGACCATTTGGCCGCTATTCGGGACGTGCCAACCTGATTAACGCCTTTGAGACGCTGCTGCCCGCCGGCACGGCGTGGAGCACGCACTACATCGTCAGCCCAATCCTGACGGTGAGCGGTCGCGACGCGACGGGCAGCTGGTACTTCCTGATCCAGTCGGTGCCGAAGAGCCCGGCCCACGCGCCAGTCATCCAGATCTTCGGCTCGTACCAGGACACCTACAAGAAGGTCGACGGCGCCTGGCGCATCTACGAGACGCTGACCAGCTACTTCATCCCCCCCACGTAACTCGGATCGCGACGTACGCGGCCCCCCGGCCGCTCGTCCCCAAACCTGCGTCTAGTGCTTGTGCCCGTGCGAGTCGGTGGGCTTGTACATCGCCGGCTCGGCGGCCTGGGCTTCGGTAAACAGGAACTCCTCGCACTTCTTGTGCAGCAGGTGGAAGGCTTCCGCGGTCACGAGATCCAGGCGGTACTCGTTGATCAGGCGCTTGGAGTACTCGATCCACTCGCGCCAGCCGTCGGCAGAGATCTCGTTGTAGATGCGTTCGCCAAGCTCGTCGTCAAACGGGACGAAGTCGAGGGCGGGCAGCTCTTTTTTGAGCTTGTGACAAAAGACCATGCGGCTCATGGCGATTCCTTTCGCAATGGGTTGGTTAGTGAAGGTTAGGAGCCAGACTCGACGGGCGGCGCTGCACCAGCCGGGGCCGCCGGACTCATCGACTCGGGAGGACGCGAGCGCTCGCCTTCGCGCTCGTACTTGTGGTCGTAGGCTTTGATGATCGCCGCGACCAAGGGATGACGAACGACATCGACTTCGCTGAAGTAGATGAACTCGATGCCGGGGATGCCGGATAGCAGGCGCTCGACCTCGACAAGGCCGCTTTGTGTGCGGTGCGGCAGATCGACCTGGGTGACGTCGCCGGTGATCACCGCTTTGCTGTCGTAGCCCAGGCGAGTCAGGAACATCTTCATCTGCTCGCTGGTGGTGTTCTGCGCTTCGTCCAGAATCACGAAGCTGTCGTTGAGCGTGCGCCCGCGCATAAAGGCCAGCGGCGCGACCTCGATCTGGCCGCGATCCATCAGAAGCTGAGCGCGCTCCATATCGAGCAGATCGTTGAGCGCATCGTAGAGCGGTCGCAGATAGGGATTTACCTTATCCTGCATGGTGCCGGGCAGAAAGCCGAGCTTCTCGCCGGCCTCAACTGCGGGACGGCAGAGGACGATGCGCTTGACCTGCTTTTCGAGTAGGTATTTTACCGCCATGGCCATGGCGAGATAGGTCTTGCCCGTACCCGCCGGCCCGATGCCAAACACGATGTCCTGGTTGCGCAGCGCATCCAGATAGCGCTGCTGCGCCACGCTCTTGGGCACCACCGGGCGACCGCGCTGAGCGATGACCACGGTGTCATTGAGCACGTCGCGCACCGGGCTGTGCTTGTCGTGCTGCAGCATGACCAGGGCGCGCACCACCTCTTCCGACGAGATCGTCGTGCCGGTGCGATGCAGCGCGGTCAGCTCTTGCAGCAGGCGATGGGCGCGCTCGACGGCATCGGGGGTGCCGATGATGGTTAGCTCGTCACCGCGAGCGTGGAGCGACAGGCCAAGCTGGCGCTCGATCAGCTTCAGGTGGACGTTGTTCTGGCCGTACAGGCTCTGGGCCAGGCTGTTGTCGCCAAAGTGAATCTGCTCACGGCTGATCGACGAAGACTTAGGCATCGGGATTTGGGCGGGGCTCGGCCTCGGGGGAACGCTCACTCTACGTCTTTGGCGAGAGCCTCTGCAAGGTCCGCAAAGAGCTCGCCGTCTTCGCCCCCCAGACCGACGAAGACTAGACCGACCGACTCGGGCAGGACGTCCGTCGACAGCTCGCCGAGGCCGTCGATGATCGAGTCACTGTCCTCGTACCAGACCTCGTGCGCGTTGCCGCTGCCGTCCTGATAGCTGAAGTGACGCGCCTCGCCGGCCTCGCCCTCGGGCGACTTGCCGTACTTTTTGAGCAGGGCCGTGGCCTCGGCAAATGACAGTGTCGTCTCGTCGGTGATGGTGCGAGATCCGCCGGGCTGGAGCTGGAAATCGACGCCGTAGAGCGGCACTGCAACATCGAGAGAATTCGCCGGCAGCTTTCCCAGCGCGAAGGTCGCGACCGCCTGGGTCCAGTCGGCATCGAACGTCGGGCCCGGGGCTTCGCCGCTCGCCGCTTCGACGGTAAGCAGACGCAGGCGATCAACGCGGGGGCGCAGCGCCGCCAGATCATAGGCATCGCCCCCGGGCTGATCGCTGGGATCACGCAGCGACGGCGGGACAAAGATTCCCAGCCGTTTCGCCGGCCGCAGCCGCAGCGACAAGGCGGTCACCCAGGCTGAAAGATCGGCACGCGACGAGGGCAGGAGCTCCGGCAGCGCGATCTGCAGGCTGTCGGCCTGCGCGGCATAGGTGGCAAGCGCGGCGACGCTACGGGAACGAAACGCCGACTGCGCGAACCAGGCGCTCAGATCTTCTTTGGGCTGCTCGTCATCATCGCTGTCGACGGCTGTCACGCCCAGCCCGACGGTGTAGCCCAGCTGACGAAGCTCGCCGATCGTCGCCTTCAACGCCGCATCGCTTGTCCCCTCGCGCGGCGTCGCCGATCCCTGATCGTCGATCGACAGACACAGCAAGATGACCTCGGACAGCACGGAGCGGGTGGCCATGCCGCGCAGCGTCGCGCTCTGCTGACCATCCAAGCTGCAGCCATCGATCAGCACAGCGGCCGGTCGCGCGGGCAGCGGATCGTCATCGTCCAGCTCATCATCAGGCCGACAAGCGAACAGGCCGAGGGAGAGGACGACCATGGCCACCATGGGACGCAGCCGATGGGCCCACTTTGCGACCGGGTGCAGCGATGGAAAGGCAGGGGGCAGAGGCAGACGATTCACGAGCGGGCTCCGGGATCGACTTCGATGTGGGTGACCTGCGCCGACTCGGCCCGCAGCGTGATGCGGACTTGCGGCAGGAAGCGACCGATAATCTCGACCTGGGTGCGGGTGTGCAGCGACGGTTCGACGGTGCGATAGCGCCCGCCCGCGCCCAACGCCAGCGGCAGGAGAAGCTGATCCGCGAGGTGTTCCCCGACGGGGGCATCGCAGGCCAGGTACTGCAGGGCCTCGGCGGCGGCGCGCTCGGCGACTTCTTCAGCCGGGAGCCCGCGCTCACCGACGCTGCTGAATAGCTCAGTGACGTGCTCGCTCTCGACTTCCAGCAAGACGACATTGCCGGGACTCTGGCTGCGGGCGATGGGACGCGCGACGTAGGCGGACTTGGGCCAGCCCAGTCTCTGCTCAAGGACCCCGTGCTCACGCTCGCCAATATGGGCCGGCAAGCGCGCCAAGACCGCGGTCGCGGTCTGCCGCAGGATGGCCCCGCGGGACAGCAGATCAAGACGCCCCAGGCTGGCCATGCCGTCGGTAAGCGGCTCGATCTCAGCGACGATCTGACCGCCACCAGCGGGATAGAAGCCGGGGCGGTGCATGCGCAGCGTCAGCCCGACCCCGATGCGTCGCAGGAGGGGAGCAAACACGCGATCGCAGAAGTCAAACGGCGGAGCCTTGGTGTTGTAGGTGCCGCCGACCAACGTCACCGTCGAGGCGCCGCGAGCCAAGAGCAGCGGCAAGAGCACGGTCTGCAAGACCAGCGAGGTGCTGCCCGCCGTGCCGATGTCAAAGCGATACGCGCCCGGTGCGATCGCTGCGCCGAATCGCCGAGGCTGAAAAATAAGCTCGCGCGAACCGACGGCCGCCCCGCTGACCTCGGCTTCAGCAAGCTGAGCCGCAGCGGTCACGGCTTGCAGGTGCTGCGGGCGCAGACCGGGCGTGTCGCGCTGCGCCCGAATGTTGGCCAGACAAAAGGGCTGGCCAGTGCACAGGGACAGGGTCAGCGAGGTTCGCAGGATCTGTCCCCCCCCTTCGCCCTGCGAGCCGTCGATCGTCAGCATGATGATGGGTCCTGTGGGCCGGCACTCTAGCATCCTTGCCGCCCCCTGCCCTACCCGACCAGACACCGCGGCCGTCCGACGGAAAAACAGGGGCGGCAGCGTCCGTGGTTTCCGCGATATGATGGTGAGATGCCTATCGTGTCTAAACCACTGCGGAAGTCCCCTTTACGCCCCCTTTTGCCTGGGGCGGCCTCATTGGCGCTGCTCTTGGCTGGGTCGGGCCTGTGGGCCAAGGGCAAAAAGGCGGTGGAACCGAAGGCGGATCCGCCCGCGGCCGCGGCCCCCGTCGAGGTCATCCCGGTCAAAGCCAAGGACATTTATGACCTGACCGCCAAGCTGTCTGGTGAAGCGATGCGTCGCCGCGACCCGGGCAATAGCGCCGAAGCGGAGGCGCGGGCCTTGCTGGCGCAGCGGATGTTCGAGAGCAAGCTGCTTCCTCCCGGGGGAGCCGCCGCCGTGGTGCCGGCCGATCCCGAGGCCAAGCCAGCCCCCGAAGCCAAGCCCGACGCCAAGCCCGAAGCCAAGCCCGACGCCAAGCCGGCCGCGCCCAGTGGCGACAGTGAAGCGGGCGATGGTGACGGCGAAGACAGCCAGCCTGCTGGCGGGGCCCGCATCATCACGCCAGTCAGCCCGCAGGCGGCGCCCTATCTGCAGGCGGTTCCGACGGTGATGGTGCGCACGCGGGTCCTGCCAGGCAGCGTGCCGGCGTTCAAGTCGACGGCAGGCACGGTGGCC
>DAORCZ010000285.1:0-8818 GCA_035345735.1 Pseudomonadota bacterium
GCCGGGGCGTCGAAAAAGTGAGATCCGCTGCGGCCCCAGCCTTACGGGCTTCTTTTGTTTTGGGGGGACGGGAACGAATATGTAGACAGTTGGCTTAGGGGGTCAGGAGCCAGAGGAGGGCGGTGCCGAGGGCGATGCGGTAGAGGGCGAAGGGCCAGAGGCCGAAGCGTCCGAGGTAGCGGATGAAGGCGGCGATGACGGCCCAGCCGGTGAGGAACGAGGTCACAAGGCCAAGGAGGACGGGGCCGGCGCCGAGGCTGTGGCTCAGCTGGGAGCCGTGCTTGAGGAGCTCGTAGAGGGTGGCAGCGCCGAGCGTTGGCAGGGCGAGCAGAAAGGCGTAGTCGGCAGCGGCGGCGCGGGGCAGGCCGGCCAGCTGAGCACCGACGATGCAGGCCATCGAACGCGAGGTGCCCGGCCACAGCGCCAAGGCCTGCAGAAGCCCGGTGATCAGGGCGCCGCGCATCGGCAGGCTCTCGGCATCGCGCTCGGTCGGGGGATGCCGGCGCTGATAGAGCTCGACGAGCAGCATGAGGCCGCCGCCCACCGCAAGGGCCAGGGCAATCGGCAGCGGACGGAAGAGCTGCGCTTTGATGTGCTTGCCGAACAGGTAGCCCAGGACCAAGAGCGGCAGCGACGCGAGGATCAGGTTGCGCAGCAGCTGCAGCGCCGGGGGCTTCTGGGCCAGGATGCCCAGCAGGGTGCTGGCAAAGCGGCGGCGATAGTGAACGAGGGCGGCCAGCAAGGCGCCTAGCTGGATGACGACGGAATAGCTCTCGACGGCCTCGCCGCGCAGCCCGAGGACGTGTTCGGCCAGGATCAGGTGCCCGGTCGAGGACACCGGGAGAAACTCGGTGAGCCCTTCGATGACGCCGAGCAGCAGGGCCTGGCCCGGTTCGAGTAACGGAGGATTCGCCGCGATGGGCACCGCAATGGGCGCCGCGATGAGCCACGAAGCGATAGCGGGAAAGAGAGCCATGGAGGGAGGGCAAGATATCCCGCCCGGGGAGGGACCGCGACTTTCCTATTCCGGCGGCGCAGCGCGATTTTTGCGCGACAAATCGGATACGCTGAAGGCGCTGCCGCCTGCACGGGCGGCGGCATCTTTCTCTCGCTTCCCATTTTCCTTTTCATAGGAGGTTCCTGTGTCTGAGCACAGCAGTCCGTTCTTGGGAACGTCGGTAGGCGCTGGATTGCCGGGGGCCGCGATCGAGACCGCAGCCAAGCCCACCCGGCGCGAGGCGCTTGTGGTCATCGGCACCGCGACCGCGGGATCGCTGGCCGCCGGCTGCGGCGGCACGATGGCGACCGGCCAGTGCATGGGCGAGCCGCCGTCGACCGCCATCATCGTCACTGCCGCCGAACAGCAAGCGGCGGACAAAGACAAAGTCAGCCGTGTTGGCGACACCATCGTCTACATCACCAAAGACGAGAAGGGCTATATGGCCATCGACAGCCGCTGCCAGCACGCTGGCTGCCCGACCGTCCCCGAAAAAGGCACCGACGGTAGCTATGTCGGCTTCGTCTGCGGCTGCCACGGCTCGAAGTACTTCCTTGACGGCAAAGTGAAGAATGGGCCGACGGTGAAGCCGCTCGTCCACCCGACGATGTGCCGACGAGCCAGCGATGGGGCTCTGGCCGTCGATCTGCTGACCCCGACCAGCATCGATGACCGCGTGACCTAAGCCCTCGGATCGCTATCGCTCTTGCACCGCCAGTCTCGTAGACTCGGCGAGGTGGCGATTCCTTGATGCAGGCCCCCCGCGAGCCCTCCTCTAGCTTCTTTGTCGTGCCCAAGGCGTCGCGCCTGCGCTGGCTGGTGTATCTGCGCTGGCTGGCGCTTTCGGCGGTGGCCATCGGCTTGGCGGTGTCGCAGGTGGCGGGGCTCGACTGGGTGTCGCCGCGGCCCATCGCGGTCGCCCTGGTCGGGGGGCTGCTGTACAACCTGGCCTTCCTGTGGCGGGTGCGACGCCTGGAAGACCAGCCGCTGCGCCCAGCGACCAGCGATGAGTCGGCCGGTGGCGGTCCCGTCGATCGCGAACTTGAGCTACAGGCCCTGGCGGACGTCGGAGCGCTGACCGTGCTGCTGTCGGCCAGCGGTGGGCTGCAGAATCCAATCTGCATCTTCTATGGCTTCCACGTCGTGCTCGGGGCGATGCTCGGCGATCGGCGCGGGGCGCTTTTGGCGGCGAGCATGGCCGGCTTGGGCATCGCGGTGCTGGCGCTGGCGCAGCGCGGTGGGCACTTGCTGTCCCGGCCGCTCGGCTCGCCACCGCTGTGGCTGACTGCGGGCACGGCGCTGCTGTCGGTGATCTGCCTGGCCTACTTCGCGGTCTCGGTGCTGCGCTACGTCGAGCGGGAGCAGGGACGGGCCGGCCATAACTATGAGCTCTTGCTGAGCGCGCTCGATCGCCTGCAGGTCGGGCTGGAGCTGGTCTCGGCCGATGGGCACGTGCTTCTGGCCAATCAGCGGGCGGCGGCGCTGCGGCCCAGCCCGACGGCCACCGGTCGCTGGCTGCCTCCTTCGGGCCTGACCGGGGCGGTGCCCAAGCAGCCGGGCGACAGCGCTCGCTTTGCCCACACCGAGGGCGGTGAGACACGCATCATCGAGCTCTTGATGCTGAGCGGCGGCGGCGGGCGGGGGCCGCAGCTGCGCGCCTATCTATACGCTGATCGCACCGAGGCCACCGTCGATGAACAGTGCGCCATCATGCTGGAGCGGCTGGCCAGCCTAGGGCGCGCCATGCAGGACGTCGCACATGAGCTCAACACGCCGTTGGCCAGTATTCAGACGCTGGCCGTCGATCTATCGCATACCCTGGCCGAGGCCGAGTCGCTGGCTACCGTCGCCGCCAGCCCCGATGTCGCCGAATCGGTGGCGCTGATCGTCGATGAAGCGCGTCGCTGTCAGCAGATCTCGCGCGAGCTCTTGTCGACGGCCCGACTGGGCTCACCAAGTCCGGTGCGGACGCTCTTGGCCGATGTCGTGCGGCGCGCGACCCGGCTGACCTATGGCAAGCGACGGGGCCTGCTGCGGCTGCACGGCGATCTCGATCTGGCCTGCGTGACCGACGGAGACCGGCTGCTGCAGATCCTGGTCAACCTGCTGCAGAACGCCAGCGATGCCTCCGACCAGCCGGTCGATGTCCTGCTGCAAAGCGGCGAGCGCGACGGGCAGGCGCAGGCGGTGATCGAGGTTCGCGACTACGGTCCCGGGCTGCCGGCGCAGGTCGCGGCCCGTCTGTTTGTGCCCTTTGTCAGCACCAAGCCGCCGGGTCAGGGCACCGGGCTTGGGCTCTATACCTGTGCTCGCCTGGCCCAGCAGCTCCATGGCCACCTGCTGATCGAAAATGTCCGCGATGGGGACGCCGCGGGACCGGTCGTCGGAGTGCGGGCCCGGCTTGAGCTGCCTCTTGACGGCCCGGACGCCTCTCCCGAGACTAGCTCGGACTGCGAGCCGGCAGCGCTGTCGCAGCCGACGAGCGTGACGACCCCATGACGGCTCCCGCACACAACGCATCCCGACCTGGCCCCGACGAGGGTGTCCCCAGTCGTTCGTCTGAACGGGCGACCGATCGGGCCGCTGATCGCCAAGCCCCACCCTCGAACGGCCCCGAGACCGGGAATGACGAGCCCCGCCCGGAGCCCGCCGCTGATCTGGGGCGCCGCGTGCTGCTGGTCGATGACGATCCCACCTTCTGTCGTGCCATGGGCAAGGCGCTGTCGCGCAAGGGCTTCACGGTTCGCGAGCTGCGCAGTGGCCGCGAGGCGATCGCTGCGCTGTCGGAGCCCAGCCTGGCCTGCGACGTCGTGGTCCTCGATCTGCAGATGCCTGACGTCTCGGGGATGGGGGTGCTGCAGCGGACCCCGCGGCGGTCCTGTCCCATCATCGTGCTGACTGGTCATGGCACGGTTCCCGACGCTGTGGAAGCGATGCGGTTGGGCGCGTTTTCATTCCTGCTCAAGCCGATCGATGCCGACGAGCTAGTCCCCGTGCTGCTGCAGGCGATGGGCGGTGCCCCGCTGTCGCAAGAGCACGCCCTTGTTGGCGAGAGCGCGGCCCTCCGTCAGCTGCGCGATGTCCTTGAGAGCTGTGCGCAGGTCGCCGATCCGGTGCTGCTTTACGGCGAGACCGGCACCGGCAAAGAGGTGGCGGCGCGCTATCTGCATCAGCGCTCGCGGCGGGCGGGTCAGCCGCTCGTCGCCATCAACCTGGCCTGTCTGCCCCGCGAGCTCGTCGAAAGCGAGCTGTTTGGGCACGCGCGCGGGGCGTTTACCGGCGCCGATCGCAAGAAGCGCGGCCTGTTTGCCGAGGCTGGGCAGGGCACGCTGTTCCTCGACGAGATCAGCGAGCTGCCGCTGGAGCTACAGCCTAAGCTCCTGCGCGCGCTGGAGACACGCACCTTTCGTCCCGTCGGTGAGACGCGCGAGCAGCCGATGCAGGCACGCTTGGTCTGCGCCACCAACCGCGACCTGCGCGGCATGGCCAAGCGCGGGCTGTTTCGCGAAGACCTCTACTATCGCCTGGCCGTGCTGCCGGTCGAGCTACCGCCGCTGCGCAGCCGAATCGACGACATCGTGCCGATCGCCGAGTACTGGATCTCGCGGATCGCGGCCAGCAGTGCGTCCGCTCCGGGTGGGTCGGCAACGGCGCTGGACAGCGGAAGGGGAGGCGCCGTCAACGCCGTGCAGCTTTCGCCCGAAGCCCGCGTGGCTCTGCGTGAGCATGACTATCCCGGCAATGTGCGCGAGCTCGTCAATGTCGTTCGTCGGATCGCGCTGTTTGCCCGCGGAGGCGTGGCCGATGCTGCCCTGGTGCGGCGCATGCTCGCCGAGGATCCCTTCCGCACCCTGCGACCGGAGCGTCCCCCAACCCCTGGGCTGCCTGCTTCCTCGCCGCTTTTCCGAATGCGATCGCGACCGGATGGCGAGCGCGAGCAAACAGAACTTGAAAGCGATCGGCCGGCTTTGATAGGCTCTGCCGCCGCGCAGGCACCGCTGTCATTGCGTGAGCTGGAAATCCAGCACATCGAGCGGCTCCTGCGAGAGCACAAGAACATCACCACCGTGGCCAAACTGCTTGAAATCGATCGACGGACGCTCCAGCGCAAGCTGCGGAGCCTGGGTATTGACTGGCGGGACGAGGGATGACCGCAGTCTCACCCCTGCATTTTCCGCCGTGCAAGCAGCCAGGGCAGATCGCCCAACCCGGCCAAGGTGAAGAAGAAACGATGACAAGTGCGGCAAATTGCCGCGGCAACTTGCCGCAGAACCCCACGCACCCGGCAGTCTTTGCGTGGATTCCTGCGAGCACGCCGAGAGGAGCAGGTCCATCGAACGGGATGCTCCCCGGCTACGGCACTGATGTTGCAAATGAGGCGTTCTCAAAATGACGACGCACCCCGCTCCTGAACCGAGATTTGTGTTCCCACCGTGGACGAACCTGCTACCCGCTGTGTCGCTGGTCGCAGTCGTCGGCGGCCTCGTCGGGGCCATCACCGGCGTCTGGTACTACTTTTCGCCCAAGCACACCGACGTCGGCTATCAGCCGGAACAGCCGGTACCGTACAGCCACAAGCTGCACGCCGGCGACTTGGGCATCGACTGCCGCTACTGTCACGTCGGCGTCGAGCGCTCACCCGTGGCATCCGTGCCGCCGACCCAGGTGTGCATGAACTGCCATACCCAGGTGAAGAAGGAGTCGCCGCTCCTCAATGCCGTCCGCAAGAGCTGGACCGACGGCACACCGGTGCGCTGGAAGCGAGTGCACAAGCTGGGCGACTACGTCTACTTCGATCACAGCCGCCACGTCACGCGCGGGGTGGGCTGCGTTGAGTGCCACGGTCGGGTTGATGAGATGATCATCGTCCGTCAGGTCGAGCCGCTGTCGATGGGCTGGTGCTTGGAGTGCCACCGCGACCCCGGCTCGCACCTGCGTGATGCGAAGAAAGATCGCGTCACCGACATGAACTGGCTGCCCCCAGGTGTCAAATACGAAGACGGCGAGACGGCGATTGCCCAGAAGCGTGCCGAGTATGGCAAGGCGCTTGTCGAGCGCGATCACATCGCTCCGCCGACTGAATGTTCCAGGTGCCACCGATGAAGCGAACACCGACTCAGTGGTCTGCCACCGATGCCTATGACAAGGCTGGCGTGCGCAGCCTCGAACAGCTAGCTGATACGCCTGAGTTTCGCGAGTTTCTCCAGCGCGAGTTTCCAGATGGCGCGTCCGAGCTAAAGAGCCCGCTGTCGCGGCGCTCGTTCATGACGCTGATGGGCGCCTCGGTTGGCCTTGCTGGACTCGCGGGCTGCCGTCGTCCGGAAGAGCGCATTCTGCCCTACACCAAGGCCCCTTCGCCGGAAGAGATGGTCATCGGGCTGCCGACGTACTACGCGACGGCGATGAACCTGGGCTCGACGGTCTATGGCCTGCTGGTGGAGAGCAACGAGGGCCGCCCGACCAAGATCGAGGGCAATCCCAAGCATCCGATGACCGCTGGAGCGAGCACTTCGTTCGTTCAGGCGTCGCTGCTTGACATGTACGATCCCGAGCGCTCGGCCGGTCCGATGCGCGGCGGCAAGGATCGCGAGGATGCCCCCGCGGCAGCCCCTGCGGCTGAGCATGGTGAAGGCCATGGCGGCCACGGCGCAGCGGCGGCTCCGGCTGCGCGCATGTTCTCGGAAGTCGACATCGAGTCCTTCCTGACCATGCGCCGAGGCGAGTATGGGCCGCAGGGCGGGGCTGGGCTCTACATTCTCTCGGGAGCGCTGGCCTCACCGACGCTGCTCGCCATGCGCGAGCGCGTGAAGACCGAGCTTCCCAAGGCTCGCTGGCTGACCTGGGAGCCGATCTGCGAAGACAACATTTACGCCGGCAGTCAGCTGGCGTTTGGCACCCACTTGGCAACGCACCTGCACCTCGGCAAGGCCGATGTGGTGTTGTCGCTGGGGGCCGACCCGCTTGGGCACGATGCAGATGCCGTGCGCATGAGCCGGGACTTTGCCTCGCGTCGTCGGCCGGAGAAGGCCAGCGACGACATGAACCGCCTCTACGTCGTCGAATCGGGCTGGTCGATCACCGGCACCAATGCGGACCATCGCCTGCGGCTCAAGCCCAGCGAGGTCGCGGGGTTCGCCGGGGCACTGGCCGTCGAGCTCGTGAAGCGCGGGCTGCCCCTGGCCGCGCCGGTTGCCGCTGCACTGCCGAAGAATGCCCCCGCGTCGATCGACGCCAAGTTCATCGCCGCCCTCGCTGATGACATCAAGGCTCGCGGAGCCAAGGTGGCCATTGCCGTTGGTCGTGAGCTACCTCGCGAGGTCCACGCGCTCGTCCACGCCATCCACGCTGCGGCGGGAGCGGTAGGCACGACGGTGACCTATACGCCGTCGCTTGATGCCGGCCGCGAGCTGGATCGAGACTCGCTCGCGGCCCTCGGGGCTGCGCTCGACAAGGGCGAGGTCAAGACGCTGGTCGTTCTGGGCGGCAACCCCGCCTACGACACGCCCGTCGATTTCCGCTTCAACGAGCGGCTGCAGAACAGCAAGGCTGTCCTCATCCATCTCGGCGTCCACCGCAACGAGACGGCACACCTGGCCGCACTGCATATCCACGGCGCCCACTTCCTAGAAGCCTGGGGCGACGTCCGTGGCCGCGATGGTGTGGCGAGCATCGTACAGCCGCTGATCGCGCCGCTCTTCCAGGGCTGGTCCGAGATCGAACTGCTCTCGTTCCTGCTCACCGGACGGCGTCAGAAGGGCTATGAGCTGGTGCGCGATACCTGGCGCGGCTCGACGCTGTGGCAGCCCCCAGCCCCCGCTCCGGTACCGACTGAGGCCGAAGCGGCAGCGGCTGCTCCGGCTGCAGCGGCAGCAGCTCCGGCGGTGGCGGCGGCTCCTGGCGGTCCGGCGGCCCCGGCTGCGACAACCCCGCCCCCGGGTGTGCCGCAGAATCCGGTGCTGTTCTTCGAGCGCTTCTGGCGCAAGGCCCTGCGTGAGGGCGTGATCGAAAAGACCGCCTTTGCGGCCGTGACTCCCGAGCTGAAGGCGACGGAACTAGCTGCTGCGCTGCCCGCCCTGTCGGCCATCGCCAGCAAGCCCTTTGAGATTCAGTTTGTCGTCGACAACAAGATGTTCGACGGCCGCTTCAGCAACAACGGCTGGCTGCAAGAGCTGCCCGATCCCGTGACCAAGCTGGTCTGGGACAACGCGGCGCTCCTCTCGATGGAGACGGCCAAGAAGCTCGGCGTCGAAAAAGACGACATGGTGCGCATCACCGTGCGGGGCAAAACCGTCGATGCGGCGGTCTACATCCAGCCCGGTATGGCCAGCGATACCGTCGTCCTCTCGCTCGGCTACGGCCGCAGCAAGGTGGGGCACATCGGCCAGGGCGCGGGCTTCAACGCTTACGCCATCCGCCACGGCGAGGCCTTGGGCTACGACGAGGCGCAGGTCAGCAAGATCGGCAGCAAGTACACCGATCCCCGCGATGAGTGGTTCGGGGATGTGACGAAGATCACCGGCCTGGTCTCGACGCAGGATCACTTCTCGCTCGAAGGTCGGCCTCTGGTGCGCGAGGCTTCGCTCACCCGCTTCCGTCACCATCCCGAGTTCGCCAAGCATGCCGTCCACCACAAGCCGCTCGTCGCGCTGTGGGATGATCCGGAAGAGCTCAAGCAGGGTCAGCAGTGGGGCATGACGATCGATCTGTCGGCCTGCACCGGCTGCGGTACCTGCACGGTTGCCTGCCAGGCGGAAAACAACATCGCCATCGTCGGCAAGGCGCAGGTCCGCAAGGGCCGCGAGATGCACTGGATCCGCATCG
>DAORCZ010000286.1:0-8814 GCA_035345735.1 Pseudomonadota bacterium
GCGGCATGATCGAAGCGCTCACCGCCCGCCTCCTCGAAGGCGGCCTCCGTCCCCACTAGCTCCAGTCAGCGCCCGCTGAGCTCCTCTTAAGATTCGCCAGCCGGCGCCCGGTGTGGCGATGTGTCCACGCTTCCCGAGGGGACTATCGTGCAGGCCCATCGCACTTTCTTACGGCTCAGCGGCTACCGCCGTCCGATGGTGTCCAACGGATACGGCTCGATAAGTCAACCTACTTGACCTATCTCGAAGAAGCAGAGCGGCCGGTTGCCATCGATCGCGTACGACCCCGGCGGCGAAGGTGGGATGCAAGGGGTCGGTGGCGCCAGTGCGCGTAGCGAATGAGGGCTCCGGCTGCCCCCTGGGCTCGGCGCGGCCGTTTGCGACCGTATCGTCGGTGTTCGCCCTGCAAGATCGTCGGACCGCTGGGGATCCCGGCTATACTGCTGTTCATTGGGGCTTCTACGGCATCTCCTCCTTGGCCACGTTTCCGCACCCAGAATCGCCGCTCTATCCGTGGTGAGAGCTGCGGGGTTTCGGGGTCAAGTCAGCCGCCGCGCGGAGGCCAGCGCCAGCCAGCAGGTCGCAGCCGCCCGGTACCTCGGCGCGATCGCGCGAGCCGGGGTGATGCTGGCGTGCCTTCTGCTCTGTGCCTGTGGCAGCGCCGGGGGCGAGGGTCGCGGGCACCTGGCCGTGTCCACCTACGCCGAGCCCTTCCAATATCGCTTCGGCGAGTCCCCTCGGCTGGGCGATGGGGGCTGGGTGTTCGCGGGGCCAGCCCAGTCGGATGAGGGCTGGCGGCCGGCTCGCCCGATCGGTATCCAGCCTGGTCGCAACGGCGCCGCGGTGCTGTGGTTGCGCACCCGCCTGTCGGGCCCACCGATGCAGCGGCCCACCCTGTCGCTGCGCTTGGCAGCCCATCAGGTCGAGGTCTTTCTCGACGGAAAGTCCCTGCCCCCGGGCGGGGCTGTCCCCGTGGCATATGAGGCCGCGACCCGGATGCGAGGGGAGTATTTGCTCTCGCTGCCCGCCGACTACGCCGGCAAGTGGCTGGTGCTGCGGCTGGTCTCCTCGGCCCCCCCGCTGGGTCTAGAGTCCTTCCCGCGGATTGGCGAGGCCAGCGCCGTCACGCTCGACTTGGTGCGCCGGCGGGCCGACATCCTCGCCTGCAATGTGCTCCTGGTCCTGTCGGCCCTGTGCAGCGCGGCGCTGTACTGGGGCCATCGGACGGAGCGGCTGTATCTCTTCTATGCTGGCGGCTGCCTAAGCTACGCCGTGTCCTTCGTCGGTTTTTCCACCCTCGGTGGGCTGGTCTTCCCGTGGCCGCTGCCGTCGTATCCCACGCAGATCCTGTTCAGTCTGATGGCGCACGCCGCCATGGTCTCGTTCGTCATCGAAATGATCGATGCGGGGCCATGGCGAGTCCTGCATGCGGTGCGCTGGCTGCTGCTCGGCTTCGGTGCGGTGTTCCTGGCTGCGGTCCTCTTTCGGCCGACGATGCTCCCGTCTCTGGTGTCGCCGTATCGTGGCTTGGGCGCGATCTTAGGACTGGGGCTCTGGTCGACAGCGTTTTCGGCTTGGCGACACGGCAATCCCGACGCGCGCATCCTCGCTTGGGGCATGGTCGCCACCAACCTCATCACCATCCCCGAGTTCCTGGTCTTAGGCGGGCTTGTTCGCATGGAGCTGGGCGTGCTCTACGCCCCGACCATCATGGTCTTCCTCGGCGCCCTGGCCTGGCTCTTGGTGCGGCGCTTTCTTGCGTCGCAGGCGGCGGGAATGCAGCTCAAGCTAGAGCACCAGCACGCGGAGCAGCGCCTGCATGCCCAGGGCGCTCTGCTGCAGGCCTCGGCGCGGATGGCGGCCGGCGATCTGGAACAGCCGATTCGCGCCGACGAGGGCAGTCCCCTGCGGCCGCTCGCCCAGGCGCTAGATGGCATGCGCGCCGATCTGCGGGGAAAGATCCAGCAGCTCGACAGCATGCAGCAGACCCTGCGCAGCCAATTCGAGGCGCTGCAGACGCGCCATCGCGAGGTCGACCAGCTCAACGTCGAGCTCCGCCGGCAGATCGAGCAGCGCTCGCGTCGGCTGTTTGACATGCTGCTGTCCGGGGCCGGTCAGCGCCAGAGCAGCCTGGAGCTGCAACCAGATGACCTGCTGGCCGAGCACTATCGCGTGGTCCGTTTGCTGGGACAGGGCGGCATGGGTGCCGTGTATGAGGTCATCCGCCTGACCGACGGAACGCACCTGGCCGCCAAGGTCCTGCGGCGCGGCGACTTTAACAAGCAGGCCATCAGTCGCCTGGCCCGCGAGGCCCAGATCATGGCCCGCCTGCACCACCCCAACCTGTTGGCGATCAGCGATGTCGATGTCACGACCGGCGGCGTACTTTTCTTGGTGATGGAGCTGGTGCAGGGCCGCTCGCTGGCTCAGCTGCGGCCGCGCTACGGCGATGTCGCGTGGGGGCGGGCCATCTTGGCCCAGGTCGCCGATGCGCTAGCGACGCTTCATGCTCACGATATCGTCCACCGCGATATCAAGCCGGAAAACGTCCTGGTGTCTGATGGCGAGGGCCCGCTGCAGGCCAAGCTGGCGGACCTCGGCATCGCCCGGCTCCTGCGCAGCGCCGCGGATCGAATCAAGCCGGCCGCGACCCCAGCCGAGACGGACGGCGGGGCAGAGTCCATGCCGCGCGAGGGACCGCGACTCAACCTCGTGGTCAACAAGGCGAGCGCTGATCCAAGAGAACCCACAGACGAGCCTGGCTTCCCAGCCGCCCCCACCGAGGCGGGCACCGGCGAAGGTCCGCTCGACGGGCTGGATCATCCGCCGGCGATTCAAGCCGACACGCAGGGAGGGAGCGCGTCACTCACCGCGACCGGCGCGATCATGGGAACCCCCGGCTATCTGGCCCCGGAGCTTTTACATGGGGCCAAGCAAGCCCAGCCTGCCGCCGACGTCTACAGCCTGGGCGTCATGGCCATCGAGGTCTTGACCGGCTCGCGACCGACGGGGCGGCGGCTCCTGCCGGTGAATGAACAAGACCTCGCCGCGGGGCTTTACACCTTGCGTGGGCTGCCCCTTCCGCCAGCCCTACAAGCGCTGCTTGAGCGCGCGATTTCGGCCAGTCCCGATGAGCGACCGGCGGCAACTGAGCTAGCCGCAGCCCTACGAACTACCTGAATCCAGCGAGGGGTCATGGAGCAAGCGAGCGACAGCAAATCCACCACGATGCAGATTCGCTGGGCTGATGGCGAGCAGGAGGCCTGTGCCTGGATCGGGAACGGCGAGGCGCTGCTCATCGGTCGCCGCCCCGAGCCCGCGCGCCTGAACTGGGAGGCCTTATGGGCCCAGTTTTCGTTGCTCGGGAACGGCTTCAGCCCGCCCGCTCAGCCGCCGCGTGTGCACACGCTGGTCGTCACCTCCAGCCGCGCGTCCGCCAATCATGCCTTGGTCTTTGCGCATGGCGACGTCGCGCTGATCCTGGACCTAGAAAGCCGCAATGGCTCCTGGCTGCGTCTGGGAAGTGGTCTGCCCTGCGCTCTGCCCCTGGCGGGCGAAGTTCAGCTCGTGATGTCGGGCCCTGGTCTCTCTTTGTCATCGCGCTCGCTGCCGCCCGATGCCGCCTGGTCAAGCCGGACCAACTTTGGCCACGCCGTGAAGCAGACGCTGGTGCGCTGGCTGGCCAGCACCGACCCGGCTTTCGAAGTCAGCCTGCACCCGGCCGGCACCGTCGTGCCCGAAGGAATCCCGCTCGCCGATGGTCAGATCCTGCAGCTGATCGCAACCGGCACCCTGCGGGTCGAAGCGGCCGAGCTGCAGAACATCATCCGTCGCTACCTGTACGACCAGAATGCGCGCTATTTTCAGCTAGAGCGCCGCGTGGCCGGCATGGTGGTGGAATCGGCCAGCATGCGCTCGCGCCTGCTGCGGACCGCCGAAGCGGCAGCGGCCGGACGCCGGACCGTCGTTCTGGGCCCGACCGGCGTCGGCAAGGAGCTCTTGGCTCGCAGCTACCACGGCTATTCCGCCCGCCATGCGGGGCCGTTCGTCAGCGTCAACTGCGCCCTGCTCGATAAGCAGCTCTTGTATGCGCAGCTCTTCGGGGCCCGCCGCGGGTCGTTCACCGGCGCCGTAACCGATGTGCAGGGCCTGGTCGAGTCGGCCGACGGCGGGACGCTCTTTTTCGATGAGCTCGGCGAGATGTCGATGGAGGTGCAGGCGGCGCTGCTGCGCTTCTTGGACACGCACGGCGAGTACTGCCGCTTGGGCGATACCCAGCCGCGACGCGTCTCGGTGCAGGTGGTCTGCGCCACGAACCAGCCGCTGGACGATCCCAGCTACCGCAGTGGGCACTTCCGCGACGACCTGTGGTATCGCCTGGCCTCGGCGGTGATCTGGGTCCCCCCTCTGCGCGAGCGCCGCGAGGACATCCTGGCCTATCTGCATCACCGAACGCTGCCCGGCAGCCCGCACTCCGTTGCGACCTGTCTGTCCAAGGCGGCCATTGATTGCGTCCTCGCCGATGAGTGGCCGGGGAACTTTCGCGACCTGGAAAACTTCGTCCATCGCCTGCCCAGCGTGACCGAGCCCGGCGCGATTGACGCCGAGCTTTGCCGACAGCATTTGCAGGAAGGCCGGGTGGGCCGAGGCGTGAATCCCACCAACCGCACCGGACCTCGCCTCGTCGAGGAAGCCCGCCTGCCCGGCAAGGACTCGCCCCGCGGGGAACCCCGGCCCACCCGCTCGCGGGGCGAACCCGGGAGCAGCCCGGCCCCGGGGTGGGAGCACATCGTGGGCCAGGCCCTCAGCGCGTTTGTCGTCGATCAGGGGGACGAGCCGCAAGGCTGGGCCCAGCTGCAGCGCTTTATCGAGTGGTATCTCAAGCCAAGCTACGTCGGCCACTGCGCCGGGTCGCAGGAGCTAGAGGCGAGCGGCCCCAGCGTCAACTACTCGGCGATCGCGCGGGCCCTGCAGATCGCGGATGGCAAGACCGTAAAGACCCACCTCGTGCGCTTCGACGAGCGCTTCGCCAAAGCAGAGGGCTCGACGAGAGACGCCGACCCACCGGGCTCGCCCCCCACCCCCAGTCGCCCTCCCAATTAGAAGCGCCCCGCCAGCCCTCCTGCCGACCCTGGCCTCGGTACGGGTTCCGACGCGTGAGGCGGCCGGAGGGCTCGCGGCGGCTCTCCCTATTCGTCGGCCTGCAGCGTCAAGTCGACGCCGGTCTTGCCTTCCCCGGAGGCCAGGGTCACTTCCACCGAGCTATTGGGCTCCCCCGCGTCGAGCGTCGCGTTGGCGTTGAGATCCGTGTAGACCGTCACCTTGTACGTCCCGGGCGCCATATCAGGCAGGTTGTAGGGCACGTTGGCGGCGGAGACCATGACCTCGACCTGCTTCGACTTGCTGGGATCATTCACCAGCTCGGCGCGGACATAGTTCTTGGTGGCCTTGACCGAAGGGGGTGTGGGCGGAGCGGGCGGCGGGGGAGTGACCGCCCCCCCCAGCCCGTCCTTGACCGCTTTGAGCACCTTGGCGGCATCGACCAAGCCCGGCCCACAGTCCGTCGCACCCATCACCACGGCGTTGCCCGCACTGCAGTCCGCCGCGGGCAAGGCCTTGGCATTGGCCTTGAGGAAGGCCAGGGTCTTGGCGTGGTTCAGCGTCGGGTCGATGCCGACCATCAGCGAGACCAGACCCGCGATGTGGGGCGCGGCCATGCTGGTTCCCTGCTCGGAGCCGAGGGAGAACATCATGGTTTGTTTGTTGTAATAATTGCTATAGACACCGCCCACCTTGTCCTGGCCATTAATCTGAATCACTTCGCCCGTAGATCCACCCGGCGCCATCACATCAATGCGAGTACCGAAATTAGAATAGTCTGCTCGCTTATTGGCGGGGTCGGTCGCACCAACCGTGATGACGCTATTGCAGCTCGCAGGGGTAACCGGAGTATTCACATTCTTGTTATCGTTGCCGGCGGCCACGACGATAATAATCCCCTTGGCTACCAGTTTATCAATCCCCATCTGATCAGCCGGACTGCAAGCACCATCCCCGCCCAGGCTCATATTGATGACCTTCGCCGGATTGGCGTTATTGGGAACGCCAGCCACCGGCTCGCCACCCGCCCAGAGCATGGCTTCTAGGATATCGACCGAGTTACCGCCCGCACCGCCAAGTGCGCGGACGTTGACCAGCTTGGCGCTCCAGTTGACGCCGGCCCCGAACTGGCCGTTGTTGGTGGCCGCCGCCACCGTGCCGCCCACATGCGTGCCGTGAAAGTCCACACCGCGGTTGTCGTACGGGTTGGCATCGCGACCGTCGCCATCGGCGGCGCTCGCCGGATCGCTGATAAAGTCATAGCCGCCGACCACCTTGCCAGCGAAGTCAGGGTGGGTCTTGGGATCGGTGTCGGACAGGTTGTAGAGCATCCCGTCATCGATCACGGCGACCACCGTGCTAGCGACCCCGGTGCTGATATCCCAGGCAGCGGGAAGGTTCATATTGGTATAATGCCATTGTTCCGCATATAGGGGGTCGGTCGGAACCTTGGTTGGATGATAAATACGATTCAGCTGGGCAAATTCAATATCAGAACGCCCCTTCACTTGTTCTAGAAGTTCCAGTGTCTGCTCATGCGACACCGGAGAATGATAGAGGAACACTCCCGGCAGCGCTAGCTCGCGAACCTTGGTCATGGGGAACGGAGATTGCGGCAAAATATATCCGCTTAAACTCACACCTGTGTCCTTGAATTTGACAATCAAATCGCCGGCCACAAAATCATGCAGGCTTCTGGGATTGGTATTGCCCGGCATGACCGTTCCCGAGATCGATCCATTCACCAGCCCATTCCCACACTTGGCCCAAAGCAGAAGACCCGCCACCGGCAGCATTTTCAAGATAGTCGTCAATCGCATGGAGACTCTCCTTTAACGTTAGTGAGCAAGATGCTCAGCCGGTAACGAGAGCCAGAACCGTGCCAGCGGCTCGCCGCCCGCCCCCCGTCCCACCTGGGAAGCCGCGTCTCCGTCGCCGCCGAGGTGTCCCAGCCCGCAACTGCGGCGCAGCGCGACCCTCCCCCGAAGGTCGTTTTCAGCCGGGCGCAGCGGCAGATCCGGTTCGCGGAATCGATTCCGAGAAGGCATTCCCAGCCGGAACGCCCCGCCCCGCGCCTGCTTGCTTTCCGCTCGCGCCGACTGCCCGGCGGCCGCTAGCCGGGGCTGACTCCGGGCCCTGATGTGACCACCCAGTCACATCGGCGGCAGCGACGAGCCTTAGCGCTTGCTGGCCAGGAGCTCGGCGGCGGCGGATGAGACCCAGGCACAGCGCGGGAGCGCCGCTTGCTGGACCCGCAGCCACTTCGGCGGTACCCGCCAACCCTGCGGCTTGAGCAGCGCCAAGAGCTCGTCGTTGGCCAGCGCCAGGTGATCGGGAAGCTCGGACCACAGCGAGCCGGTGACATCGAAGTTCCAGCCGCCCGCCGAAAGCTCCCCCAGCGAGAATACGAACAGACAGGCCTGCGGCTGGGCGCGACGCAGGCCATGGAAGTAGCCGTAGAACGACTGGCCGTCGCGGCCGTACCACATGTTCTCGGGGTGGGGCGGACGATTCCACGGCACCGTGGTGATGAACTTGGCCTGCTGCCGCCGGCTGTAGTCCATGCCGCGACGGAACTGCCAACCGGCAAAGCCCACCACCACACCCAGCGCAAACAGGAGGGCGGCCCTGCGGCGCGGCGGGCTCAGCCAGGGCCTGCTCTGCGCGAACAGCACCGCCAGAAACACGACCCCCAGCAGCGGCAGGAAGTCGTAGCGCTTAAGCCCGGTGTAATCGACCAGATCGCGATGCAGCGATGTCGTAAACGCGGCAAAGGCCATCGTCGCCGCCACCAGATGCGCGGCCGCCTGACGCTTGCGCCACGACCACAGCGTCGCCGCCAGCAAGGCCAGCAGCAGCAGGCCAGCGGTCAGAAGACCCAGCGCAAAGCGACTCACGACCGGCGGATGCGAGAGCCAGTAGGCATCGAAGCTCAGGTTCCACAGCACGCCGTTGCCGAGCGTCTCGAAAAACGGACGCCCGGCCGCGAGGTAGCGGAAAAGCTCGCGCCCGGAGTGCGGGGCAAAGTTCGGCACCGGCCCCAGGACCACCTGCCCCACGATCTGCCGCAGCGACAGCGTCGAGCTAAGCCGCGTCAGCAGCACCCACAGGGCCAGCGCAGCCGCCAAGCCAGCGATGACCAGCCCGGTATCGCGCAGCCGCACCCGGGGTGAACGACCGCCACCAATGATCGCGGCCCACAGGGCACAGCCCAGATAGGGAATCGCTTGATACGAACCCAGCAGTCCGACGAGCGCCAGGCCGCCGGTGAGCAGCGAGTCACGCGCGCGCCAGGCATCGACGCGCCGCACCGCGATGGAAAGGATCGCCGCCCCCGGTGCCAGAAACAGAAAGTTGTCTTCCAGGATCAGGTGGTAGTGCAGGTTGACCCAGGTCGTCGCCCAGACCGCGACCGCCGCGAAGGCCAACGCCTGACTGCGGGTCAGCTCGCGCACCAGCTGGGCCAGGCACAGCACGGTGGCGGCAAAGAACAGCGCATTCACCCAACGGAAGCCGTCAATGACACTGCCGCCCAAGGCCTGCGCCACACGCGCCCCCATAAGGTATTCCTGCCCGACGCCAAGGTGGCTGCTCCACGGCAGGCTGGATGCGCCATAGCGACGGCTGGCGATGCCGGCGATGTACGCGGCGTTGTCCCAGTTGATCAGCGCAATCGCCGCCGGGCGCGTGCAGTAGCCGGCGAAGGCCAGGGCA
>DAORCZ010000287.1:0-8803 GCA_035345735.1 Pseudomonadota bacterium
GTTCAAACATCCCGGCTCCGCCAGCGCCCCCTTCGATCAGCGGCTATCCGCCGGGAACGCCTGGCGCAGGACCGGTTCCAGCGCCAATGCCTTCGGGCTATCCAGCAGGTGCCCAGCCTGGCTTCGCTCCGCCGGTACCGCCTAGCTTCTACCCTGCGAGCAACGCGCCAGTTATCGCTGCGACGCCCTATGCGTCATCGGCTCAGGGCGCGGTCATCGCCAAGACCGCGCTCGGCATGCGGGCCCCCCAGGTTGGACGTGGCCGCAGCATCAGCGTCGTCGTCGCCGTGGTACTGGTGAGCGTAGTGGGCCTGCTGATCTTCTTCGTCACACGCCCCCCACCTCCCGTTGTCACGCCTCCGATCCCCAACCGGCCCCCCAAGGTCGACACCCCGCCCAAGGTCGACACCCCGCCGGTCATCAAGCCGCCTCCCGTCGTCGAGCTTCCGCCGATCGACCTGCAGATCCTCTCGCGACCGCCCGATGCCGAGGTGTACATCGACGGCAATCTGGTGGGACACACGCCACACAAGCTGCCGCACAAGCGCGGCATCCTGGTGCGCGTCGAAGTGCGCAAGCGCGGCTTTGAGCCTTACTACGAAGAGCTGACGCCGGACAGCAGTCAGACGCTCGACGTGAAGCTCGAGAAGGCCGGCCATAGCAGCGGGAACTCCAAGGGCAAGCGACCCGAGCCGACCAAGAAGACCGAGCCGCCGAAGACCGGACCGAAGGGCAAAGAGACGCCGACCTCGCCCGGTGGTCTGCCCACGGGCTTGCGCGATCCGTTCAAGAAGAAGTAGCCCAGCGCCTAGGCCTGCCTTGCTCTGCGATCTGCGGTGGGAAGAATCCGCCGCGCAGCCCCGCCGGTCACCGGGATCTTGACGATTCCAAAAGCGCGCTCTTTTCCATACACTGCGCCCACATGAACTTGCTCGTCACTGGTGGCGCGGGCTTCATCGGCGCCAACTTCGTCTACTACCAACGGCAGCATCATCCCCAGGATCGCCTGGTCATCCTCGACGCGCTGACCTACGCCGGCAACCTGAACACGCTGGACGCGCTGGCCGGTGACTCAGCGGTGCGTTTTGTGCGCGGCGACATCTGCGACGCGGCGCTTGTGTCTGCTCTGCTCCGCGAGGAACGCATCGATGCCATCGTCCACTTCGCTGCCGAGAGCCACGTCGATCGTTCCATCCTTGGGCCGATGGACTTTGTGCGCACCAACATTGTCGGTACCGCAACGCTGCTAGAGGCTGCGCGCGCCGCCAAGCTTGGACGGTTTCTGCACGTCTCAACGGACGAAGTCTACGGCTCGCTGGAGCCCGATGAGCCGGCCTTCAGCGAGACGCATCCGATTCAGCCACGCTCGCCCTATTCAGCGTCTAAGGCCGCGTCCGACCACTTGGTGCTGTCGTATTTCCACACCTACCACTTCCCGGCGCTGCTCACCCGCTGCTCGAACAACTACGGCCCATACCAGTTTCCCGAGAAGCTAATCCCGCTCATGATCCTCAACGCCTTTTCCGGCCAGCCGCTGCCGGTCTACGGCGACGGGATGAACGTGCGCGACTGGATCCATGTGCTCGATCACTGCGCCGGCATCGACGCCGTCCTGCGCCGTGGTCGCGATGGCGAGGTCTACAACTTGGGCGGCCTGTGCGAGCGCCCGAACCTGGCCATTGTGCGTGCCATCCTTGCGCTCACCGGCCGCGATGAGTCGCTGATTCGCTATGTCACCGACCGCCCGGGCCACGACCGCCGCTATGCCATCGACTGCCGCAAAGCCGAGCGCGAGCTAGGCTTCGCCCCACGCGTCAGTCTGGAGGAAGGACTGGCCGCCACCGTCGACTGGTACCGCAAAAACGAAGCCTGGTGGCAGCGCATCAAGAGCGGTGAATACCGCACCTGGTTCGAGCGCAACTACGCCGCTCGCCTCGACCGCGCCCAGCCTGCGCCCGATGAAAAGAGCGGGGCCTCATGCGCGTAGCGGTGCTGGGAGCCCAAGGCCTGCTCGGCCGTCATCTATGCGATGAGCTCAACGCTCAGGGCCATGCTGTGCTCTCGCTGGACCGCGCCACCGTTGATCTAGCCACGCCCGATCGCGAGTCGTTCTATCGCCTGCGCGATCGCCTAGCGGCGCACGATGCGCACTGGGTGTTCAACGCCGCCGCCTACACCGACGTCGACGGCGCCGAGCGCGAGTCCGACAAAGCCTTCCTGGTCAACGCCCTGGGCGCCGAGATGATCGGCCGCGCCACCGATGCGGTGGGAGCGGCCCTGTGCCACATCTCGACGGACTTCGTGTTTAGCGGTGATCAGAGCCGCCCCTACGACGAGTTTGATACGCCCGCCCCGCAGGGGGTGTACGCGCGCAGCAAGCGGGCCGGTGAAGAGCTGGTGCTGCGAGCCTGTCGTCGTGCCTTTGTCGTGCGCGTGGGGGGGCTGTACGGCCGCGGTGGGCGCAACTTCTTTTCGACGATGGTGTCACGCCTGCAGCAGGGTCAGGCGCTGCGCATCGATCGCATGCGGCAGGTCTCGCCGACCTGGGTTCGGCCCCTGGCGCGGCAGCTTGTCGCGCTGTGTGAGCATGGCGAATACGGCCTGTACCACGCCACCTGCCAAGGTCAGACGACCTGGCACGGCTTTGCCGAGCTGCTCTGCCACGTCGCCAATGAGCTAGGACGCCCGCTGCCGATGCGCTTTGAGGGCGTCGATACCTCTGCCCTGCCCACCGCAGCGCCGCGACCGGCGATGTCGGTTCTGGACTGCCGCCTGCTGCGACTCCGCGGCCTATTAACGATGCCCTCCTGGGATGACGCGCTACGCGGCTACCTTCAGGAGCTGCTCGCCTACAACCTACTTTAGTTAGAAAAAGGATCGACCGATGAAAGGAATCATTCTCGCCGGTGGCTCCGGCACCCGCCTCTTGCCGCTGACCAAGGTCACCAACAAGCACCTCCTGCCCGTCGGACGCGAGCCGATGATCTTTCATCCGGTCAAGAAGCTGGTGGCCGCCGGGGTCCGGCAGATCCTCATCGTCACCGGCTGCGAGCACATGGGCGATGTCGTAGGGCTGCTCGGCAGCGGTCGCGAGTTCGACTGCGACTTCACCTATCGTGTGCAAGACACGGCGGGCGGCATCGCGCAGGCGCTGGGACTGGCGAAAGACTTCGCCCGCGGCGACAAGATGTGCGTGCTCCTCGGCGACAACATCTTCGAAGACGACATCGGGCTATACGTCGAAAACTTCGCGCGCCAGGGTCGTGGGGCGCGCATCCTGCTCAAGCAAGTTCCCGATCCGCAGCGCTATGGCGTTGCGCAGGTGGTCGGTGAGCGCGTCACGCGCATCTTCGAGAAGCCCGAAAAACCGGTCAGCAACTACGCCGTCACCGGCATCTACTTTTACGACGATCGCGTCTTCGATGTCGTCTCCACGCTGAAGCCATCAGGCCGCGGCGAGCTGGAAATCACCGACGTCAACAACGCCTACATCGATCGCGGCGAGCTGGGCTTCGATGTGCTCAAGGGCTACTGGACGGATGCCGGGACGCATGACTCGCTGCGCCTGGCGAACGAGCTTGTGCTGGGCCTGCCGCTGACCGGCGAGTACGCCGCGCACTACCAGCAGGCGACGAGCACCGCTCGGGCTGGCGCGGCCTAGCCCAGCCGACGATGCGCGTTCTTGTCGTCGGGCCCAGCGCCCATGACAGCACCGAGATGGGCTGCGTCCGCGGCCTGCGGACCCTGGGTCACGAGGCGCAGATCTGTGATCTGCGACAGCACATGGGCCTGCCGCCGGCTGTCCGCCGCCACCCGATGGCGGCACGCGTCGCCGAATTCGTCCTTCTGTCCACCGTCCGCGAGCCTTACTACTTTGCGCAGCGCCACCTGCTGCGCGCCTGTGCCGACTTTGGCGCGGACATGGTGCTGGTCATCCAGCTGACCTGGGTGCTGCCGCAGACCATCGAGGAGCTACGTCGGCGCGGCATTCGCTGCGTCGGCTGGTTCCCTGATGCGTTCACCAGCTTCGGGCGCGGTGCGTTTCTGCTGGCCCCCTGGGATGCCCTGTTCTTCCAAGACCCGTTCATGGTCGAGCGGCTGGGCACGGCGTTTGGGCTGTCGTCGATTCACCACCTGCCACAGTGCTGCGATCCCGAAATCCAGCGACCGCTCCCGCTCGCACCCGGCGATGAGATTCGCTTCGCAGCCGATGTCGCGACCTATGGCACCTACTACCCCTATCGCGCTCGCTTGCTAGAGCCGCTCTTGGGGAGCGGTCTTTCGCTCAAGCTGTGGGGGCCGCGCCCACCTAGCTGGTTGCACCATCCAGTCAAAGACCACTGGGCCGGACGCGAGATCCTGGGTGATGAGAAATGTCGGGCGATGCAGGTGGCCAAGATCGCGCTCAACACCAACCACTACGCCGGGATCGCCGACATCAACAAGCGCAGCTTCGAGCTCGCCGCCATGGGCGCGTTCCAGCTCACCGACGATCGCCCGGCCCTCGCCCGCTACTTCGTCCCCGGTGAGGAGGTCGCGACCTTCGCCGGCGCTGCGGACCTGCTGGATAAGGTTCGCTACTACCTCAGCCGCCCGGCTGAACGGGCTCGCATCGCGCAAGCCGGCCAGATCCGCGCCCACCGCGACCACACCTTCGTCGCGCGCCTCCGCGTCCTGCTTTCGACCGTGGTCCCGACCGCCCCTCCCTCCAGCCGCCCGTAGCTAGGCCCCGGGCCCGAGGTCCTGGCAGACCCAACAACGTGATTGAACTGAGCGGCAACTTTTGATGAAATGGCCGCATGCCCGCACGGATATTTCGCTTTCTCGCCTGCTTCCTGATGCTCGCGCTACTTGGGGTGGCCCCGGCTTTGGCCCAAGTGGCACCCCGGATCACCATCGAGTCGGTTCCGCCCGGCGCCATCGTCTACGTCGACGGGGCCGTGCAGGGACAGACCGGACCGAACTTCAAGGTCCGCATCAACAAGGGCCAGCACCGACTGCGGCTTGAGCTCGAAGGGCACAAGCCGATCGAGCAGGTCGTCACGATCACGGCGGCGCAGAAGTTCGCGTTCAATCTAGAGAAAGCACCAGGCCGCCTCGACGTGAAGTTTCCCTCGACGAACGATCTGGCGCGCGGCGCTGAGATCTACGTCGATGGGCAGATGGCGGGGCAGGTCCCGCTGATGATCGACGTGCCGGCGGGCCGGCATCTCGTCGAGATCAAGAAGCCGGGCACCAAGGTCTACACCGAAAACGTCGAGCTCAAGGCGGGCGAGACCAAGCCCATCTGGGTGCAGATGCAGGCGGAGGCCCGCAACGGCACCTTGATCGTCGCCGCCGATGCCCCCGATGCCGACGTCTTCGTCGATGGTCAGCCGCGCGGTAAGGCGCCGTCGATGGTCGATCTCAACGAAGGCGAGCACGTTGTCGAGGTCCGTCGCAACGAAGCCGGTGCGCCGACCTGGCGTCAGACCGTGCGGGTGAGCGCCAATCAGCAGGTGAAGGTGCAGGCCCAGACGCTGCCGCCGCCGCCCGCCCCCGGCTCGCTGATCGTTCTGTCCTCGGTGAACGACGCGGAAGTGACGATCGATGGCACCACCAAGGGCAAGATTGGTCAGCCGATCAGCCTGCCGGCCGGTCAGCACTCGATCAGCGTCGGCTCGAAGGGCTATAGCGCCGTCACTCGCGTCATCATCATCGAAGCTGGCAAGCCGCTGATCGAAAAGGTCGATCTGGTGGGTTCGGCCGAGTCGCGCGGCGTCGGCAATGTGCGCATCATCATGCTGACGCCCATGCCGGGCGCGCAGTACTACGTGAACGGTCGCCTCTACGACGAGTCGGCGGCCCTGTCCGACCAGGGCGTCGAAATCGCTGCCGGTCACGTCGTCATCGCGGTGCAGAAGGACGGCTTCGGCCAGGTCAAGCGCGAGGTCAACCTCCGTCCGGGGACGACGGAAGTGATCGAGGTTGAGCTGCGCAACGTCGGCAAGCTGTTCATCGCCTCGCAGCCGCCGGGAGCCCTGGTCCTGCTCGATCGCAACCTCATCGGCCAGACGCCGCTCACCCGCGAGAACGTGCCGGCCGGCGAGCACATGGTCGAGATCCAGAAGGACAAGCACGAGCCCGTCGCCCAGAAGGTGATGCTCCGCGCCGGTGAACAGGAGAACGTCAGCGTCATCCTGCACCCCCTGGCCCCGCCGCCAATCGACAAGCTGGCGCTGCAGAAGAACCTGTCTTCGTTCTCGGCGGTCACCATTCCGCTCGGCCACTTCACGGCGGACGTCGGTGTCGGTTACGCCTACTTCGCCAACGCGCGCATGAACGTCGGCGTGTTCAAGAAGAACAACATCCCCGGCATCCGCGAGCTGGGCATCGACGTCGGTGCTGAGCTGCGCACGACCTTCTACCACTTCGAGGTCGGTGGTTCGATTCGCTTCCAGGCGATGCGCATCGATCCCTTCGCCATCGGTTTGCGCACCTACGTCGGTGGCGGCGGTGGCCCGCGCAACCGCAACAGCGTGCAGTGGGAGCTGGGTCTGCCCATCACCGTCCTCGCCGGTAGCATGGTCAAGCTGACCGCCGAAGCCTACCTGCAGGTCTACAGCGATCAGAACTGCCCGAACGTCGGCGACATCCGCAACATCTACAACCGCGATGGTTCGGCTGGCGTCGAGGCGCTGGGTGACTACCTCAAGGCGGCTGAGCACACCGGCGACCGCTGCGTCGGCCGCGTCGGCACCGATGGGGTGCCCCCGGGCGGCACGACGCCGAACAACCCAATCTACGACGCCATCGGCTACACCCCCGGCCAGATGATGCTCAGCGCGCCACGCTATGACCGCAACAACCCCGCGTATCAGGTGGGTGGCACGGGCGTGCTCGAGCGCTTCAACGGCACGCGCGGCATGCTGCGCGCCATCGTTGAGCTGGCGCTGTCGCCGAACATGAACGTGTGGTTGATGGTCGAAGGCGCGCCGCTGCAGGGCGACCGCCAGATGTTCACCGACAAGTTCAACCGCATCTTCCCGGTCAACGAGATCCCGATCTACGGTCGGGCTGGCGTCTCGCTGAAGTTCTAGCCACCGCTCGCTGACTTGTCCCCTCCGCCCTCCCCGTCTTCCCCGCAGCGCTTCGCTCTCCTCTCTTCAACGCGGTATCTGCTCTGGCTGGCGCTCGGCTGTGCGGCCTTGCTGGGTGTCTTTTCGACGCTGAGCTGGCTTCGTCTGTCGGCGATCGTCGCAGCCATCGCGCTGGTTGGGCTCAGCGCGCTGTCGCGGCGCTATCGGCCAACGCTCGTCGTCGATGATGAAGGCTATGCTGTCGAGTCGGCTGGCCGCCGCCGCTTCTCAGTCGCGTGGAGCGCAGTGCAGCACGTCCGACATGACCCAGCGGAGCAGGCGCTGTACATCGACTGCGGCGTGCCGGCGCATAACCTGCTCCTCCCGCCGCAGGCCGGCTATGCCTTCGGCTTCGAGGGGCGCGATGTGCTGTACCAACGGCTGCTGTCCTACGTCGGTGAGCGAGCCGAGATCGTGGCCCGCCTAGACGACAGCGCAGCGCCAGCCGCCGCTAAGGCCGACGGGGCGGCCAAGCGATAAGCACCACGCCACCCAGCACGCAGGCCGCCCCGATTGGGGTGAGGGCAGCGCCGATGCCCAGCGTGTTGTAGTAGGGGCTGCAGGTCGCCGGATCCGCCTGCCGATCCTGGCACGTGCCGTTCTGAGCCAGCGCCGCGCCACCGAAGCCCAGCAGCAGCGCGCCCCCGCCGATGAGCGCTCCCCCAGCTAGATAGCGCCACAGCGGACGGGCGTTCGCGGCCGGCTGCGATCGGCTAGGCGGCAGAGCGGCGCCATCGCCCCGCGTAAGGATGGGCTCGACCGTCGCGGTCTGACCTGGCTCGACGGTGATCTCGCCGCGATACTCGATGTGACCGGGCAGAGTCAGGGTCAGCTGATGCGGGCCAACAAAAGCCTCCAGGGCCAGTGGCGTCTGCCCCAGCACGCGGCCATCCAGCGTCACCAGTGCACGCTCTGGACGACTGCGGACGGCAAGCTGCCCGCGTCCGCGCATGACCAGCTGCTGCAGTGCTCCCTTCACCAGCCCCGCCAGCCGCTCGCCCCGCTGGGCCGATGAACAGGCGGCACAGCGGGCCTCTAGCTGGGCGGCGATATCGCAGGTGCGTAGATCAAACAGGCGAAGCCGTAGCCCACCAGACGACGCATCGGCCAGAAGGACGTAAGCCACCTCGAAGGTGCGCGCCAGGGTCTGCTGGCAGTCGCCCCCCTCGACGCAGCGCAGCAGGCTGGAGCGCTCGGCAAGCAGGGTCGCCTGGCGAGCTTCCGACAGCAGGACGACGTGCTCGGCCTTGGCGGCTCGCACCACGGCGGCGCGCAGGCTGCCGGCCTCACCCGCGAGCGCTGGAGACAGCAGCAGCAAGGCGCCCGGGGTAATCGACAGCACCGCCACCAGCGAGCGTCCGGCCAGGGTCAGGTTCAGCTCGGCCTGACGCGAAGCCGGCAGGTTCAAGATGTCGCTCTCTGCGTGCTGGCTGCCGCGATCGATGCGAAAGCGATGCGGCCCCGGCGCCAGACGCAGGCTTTCGAGCAGAGGCAGCGGCCCCATGGTCTGCCCATCGACGGAGAGGAGCGCGCCGCTTGGCCCATTGACGATGACCTCGGCCCAGCCGGCCTCAGCGCCTGGGCTGCCTGGACTCGCCGGGGTCTGCGCCCACAGCGGACCGCACAGCGCACATAGAAATGCCAGCACCCCGACGCACAGTGGCCAGCTCCACCCGAACTTTTCT
>DAORCZ010000288.1:0-8793 GCA_035345735.1 Pseudomonadota bacterium
AGCGAGCGGGGTAGCTCGTTGGGGGAAAAGGGACTGCATCTTTCGCACAAGAATCGCAGTCGCGAATCACAGCTCATTAAACCGCTGGATCGGACGCGACTTGACCGGTTTGGGTCGCGATGGCTTGGGCTTCGGGGACGGCGCAGAAGTATCCGCGCGCCGCGTTTCGACCTGGGGCGCGGGGGGTGATGGGGCGGGCCGTTCGCTCGGCTGCATCTGCACCGGAGGCGGCGTACTCGTTGCCGCGACAGGCGGCGCTGGGGCCGGCACTGGCGAGACGACAGGCTGCAGCGGTGCTACCGGTGGTGGTGTCGAATTGGGCAACGCCGGTACACTTACGGTCGACTGCGCCGGTGCGCGTAGGCCCTTGGCGAACATCGCGCCGCCCACCGCGAGAGCCAGGATCCCGAGCGCGACCCATAGCCGAGAGCGCGGGACGCGCTGGCTCGCCACCGTTCGGCCAAATGGGTCTACGTCGTCTGAGGCCGGCACGCGGGCGGCACCGAACCGCGGCGCTTCGACTTGGGCGTACCGTTCAAGCACTGTCACCACCTCGGCCAGATCGGAGACCCGCGCAGCACAGTCCGCTGCGAGCATGCGCCCGACGATCTGCCCCACGTCCTCTGGCAGCCCGGGCACCGCCGTGGCGAGGGGCGTGTAGTCGCAGGTCATGATGCGCTTCAGAATCTGACCGACATTCTCGCCGGGAAACGGCCGTTTCCCGGCAAGGCACTCATAGAGCACGACCCCGAGCGCCCACACGTCAGTGCGATGGTCGACGACGCGCTCACCGAAGGCCTGCTCCGGCGACATGTAACTCGGCGTCCCGAGGAGATCTCCGGAGCGCGACAGCTCCCCAGAGGCGAGCGCCACACCCTCACTGGCTGTCAGCTTGGCGAGACCGAAATCGAGTACCTTGACGTGGCAGCCACCGCCGGGGAGGTAGGTGAGGAAGATGTTGTCTGGCTTGATGTCGCGGTGAATGATGCCCGCCGCGTGCGCTGTCCCCACCGCCGACAGCACCGGAATGAGCAAGTGCGCCACCTCGCCGAGCGGCAGCGCGCCCTTGTCGGCGAGGTGCTTGCGCAGCGACTCCCCCTCAAGGAGGTCCATGACCAGGACTGGCGCGCCCGCATCCTCCAGGATGTCGTGGACCTTGACCACGTTGGGGTGCCGGATCGCGCCAGCCGCCCTTGCCTCACGCATCATGCGACGCCGCGCCTGCGGTTGGAAGACAGCTGCACCGCGCAGGAACTTGAGGGCGACCTTGCCCTCCCCATCGAGCCGCTCCGCCGCCCACACCGTGCCCATGCCCCCTTCTCCAAGAAGGTACGTGAGCCGGTAGCGCCCCGCCACCACCACGCCGGCCCGACGCTCAGGCAGAGCTCTGTCCACCGGAAGCTCCGAACCGAGAGTCGACAGGAAGCCCTCGTGGCCGGTGTCCCGGTTCTGCTTCATGCGTTCTGTCTCCGCAGCTTGGCTGAGGGGCGCTCCAGCGGACATGATAGCACGCACCCGGCTGGCCCGGGTCGGCGCGACGCCCCGGCTACGGACCTCCATCGTCGAGCGGTGCTCAGTAGCATGTCCACGTGTTGATGTTCATAGGGTCCCGCTTGTAGCAGTAGCAACTATGGCAGTCCAAGTCAGCAAAGCAGAAATCGCCAGATGGCAGATCACTACGATATCGGCAGGTGGTGCCGAAGCAGCAACCGAGAGTTCCGCAGCTGTCGCAGAACGGCGCGCAGACCTTGGAGGGGTTGCAATACTTGCTCGCGCAATCGCTGGAGGCGAGGCAGCGCCGGTTCAATTGGCACCGCGGACAGGAGTTCGCGCCGCCGCAGTCGACATCGGTCTCATTCCCGTTCTTTACGAGGTCATTACACGACGGCGCCGCGCAGCTGCTGCCCGAGCATACCCCGCTGTTGCATTCGCAGCCGTTATCGAATTGTCCATCGCAGTCCCGGTAACCCTGGTCGCACATGCTGACCCTGCAAGCGCTTGTCTGGCATGACCTAGCGGTGGCGTTCTGTGGAAGCGGACATTGCTTCCCGCAGCCGCCGCAGTGGTCAATCGCCAACCCAACCTGCATGTCGGAGTTGGTCAGGTTTGCTTCACACCCGTTGTCGTATAGTCCGTCGCAGTCGTCATATCCTGCTGCGCAGGAAACGATAGTGCATGTGCTCGCTACGCAGGATGTGGCGGTGGTATTCGAGGAAAGTGGACAGGTCTTGCCGCAGCCGCCGCAGTTCGCCGGATCCGACGAGAAATCGGTGCTGCACAGGCACTCACCGGGATTGACTTGCGCATATGTGTCCCATCGACTCCCCAGCGGGCAGCTCGCGTCTGGGAACGCGCAGGAGCCCAAGGCGCACTTGCCCAGAGTTCCCCCTTTGACACACTCCGCATCGGACCGGCAAGTGAAGTTCGTGGGGGAGAGACACCCACTCGTCAGCATGACGAGCGCCGCCAGTGCAAATCGCAGAAAGGTCGCCATCAGAATCTTCCTTCCACGATCATTTCCCCGAACGCCACCATGAGGGTCACGGTCGTCTGTCCTAGCACGAGCTTGACTCCGGAGCTCCATCGCTAAGCGGCACTCAGTGGCATACAAAACCCTGGCCAAAATAGTTACTACACACGCAACTCTGGCACTCCCAGGAGTTGTAACAAGGGGCGAAATCGTTTTTCTTGCCTTCGCAACCATTTGCATATTGCTTGTCGCAGTCTGCGTAAGGCCAGATGCACAGGCTGATCTTGCAGGTGCCCGCCTCGCATGCCGTAAAGTTGACCCCCATGGTGCGTGGACAGCGCACACCGCAGGCACCACAGTGATCGATCTCTGTGTCGCTCTGCCCGTCAGAATCGGCCAGGCTCGCTTCGCAGCCATTTGCGTATTGCCCATCGCAGTCCCCGTAAGCGCTATCGCACTGGATGATCTTGCAGGCGCCCGCCTGGCACGCCGTAAGGCTGGCGTGCGCGGTGCGCGGACAGTGCACGCCGCAGGCACCGCAGTGATCAATCGCAGAATCAAGCCGCATGTCGGAGTTGGTCACATCCGCTTCGCACCCGTTGTCGTATCGTCCGTCGCAGTCCCGGTAGCCGGTGTCGCAGGACCCGACCCTACATACGCTCTTCACGCAGATCGCGGTGGTGTGGGCGGGCGACGGACAGGGATCGGGGCTACATAGGCACTCGCCTGCCTCGGAGTGCGCCGTCCCATCCCATCGCATCTGTGAAGCGCAGCTCGCGTCCGCGAACGCGCATGAGCCGCGGATGCACTTGCCCTGGGCTTCTCCCTTGACGCACTCCGCATCGGACCGGCAAGAGAAGTCTGCGGGAGCGAGGCAACCATTCATCAGCGCGACTAGCGCGACTAGCGCGACTGACGACATGCGCAGAAAGGACGCCATCAAAAACTCCTTTGTGCCATCGCGCCGCCGAGTGAGGGCAGAATAGTCACGGTCGCCTGTTGTTTCCGGCGTTCGATGTGCGGCGGATGCGCCATCGTGATCGCGCCAGCAGCGGCTGCAGCCAGGCCGATGAAGACCAGAGCCATACCTGCCCCGCGTTCGCCGTTGATGGTCGCAACGCTTCCGAGGTACTGGTCAAGGGTTCCACTGCGATCGCCGTCCTTCGCTGCGTAGCCCACCCCGGTCAGCGCGATCCCCATCACGGTCACAGCGGCACCACCCGCCATGAGAGAGAGCGTCACCGGGAGGACCCGCTTCCGCTCGCGCCGCCGCGTCTGCGCCTGTTGCTCCAGCTGCTCCAGCTGGGCTTTGGCTTCCGCCTCCTGCTTCGCTTCTTGCTCGCGGGTGGCTTTCCTCATCTTCAGCTCGCGCTCCCTCTCGCGCTCCCTCTCCCGCGCCCCTTCCCCGTCGCGCCGCGCCGCCAGGCCCGCCATGGTCAGCGCCTCGCAGGGGCCCGACGTCGTCATGGCGCGGAGCTGGCCATGGAAGGCGCTCGGGGCCACGCTGATGACCTGGAAGGCACCATCCTCATTGATGGTGAAGAAGTACTCCATCCTATCCGACCGATCCGCCCGGCTAAAGCGCATGAATCGGGCCACGCGATCGTAGTCGCTGAGCACCAGCTGAATGTCGCCATACGTCGCGGATACCTGCGGCGCGAGCAGACGCGTCAGCTGCGTGTTGAATCGCTCGAACTGCCAGATCTCGCGGATGGCTCTCGTCTCGAGGAGCTCCGCACCGGCCGCGAAGAGGCCCCAGGTAGACTGGGTCTGCACGCTGCAGATGAGCGCCTCTGGCCGATTGGTGACGCTGTACTGAGGCACTGCCGGCGATGGCGGCGACGGGACGCCGACCGCGATGTCCTTCTCGAGCGCAGCGATCCACTCCGTCGGCAAGGCAAAGTTGAGGCTCTGGCCATTGATCGCCGAGAAGGTGGTGATGCCGATGAGCCGGCCCTGGGCGTCGAAGAGTCCGCCGCCGCTCGAGCCGGGGGAGATCGGGGTGGTGGTCTGCAAAATCGCCGCGCCGGCCTCGCCGCCGTTGCTACCCTTCTCGACCCGGAGCGCCGCGATGAGCCCGTCCGAGAGGGAGAGTTCGAGGCCGCGCGGCGCACCGATGGCATAGACGTGTTCACCCACCTGTACCAGCGATGAGCGTCGCTGGGTGACGCGGGGCAGGTCGAGCCCCGGAACCCGCAGGATAGCGAGGTCGTGGGCTGCATCGAAGCTGGCTAGCCCGGCGGTGAACGTACGGCCCCCCTGCACCACCTCGATCTCGCTGGCACCATCGATGACGTGGTGGTTGGTGACGATCTGCTCGCGACCGATCACGATGCCGCTACCCTGGCCGCGCCGGTCCCCAAGGGTTGCGTTGACCACCACTACCGATGGTGCCAGGTGGGTGAACAGAACCGAGGGCGGCAGGTCGTGCGCTACGCTCGAGCTCGCGCTGCCTGGCGTCGGTGGAACCGACTGGGCGTCCTGCCGCGAGCCGAGCGCCTCGGTCTCAGTGAGCAGCTTGACGCGCTGAGTGACGCTGTCGCCCGCCTTGAGTGTGACCTCGATGACTTGCCGCTCGTACCCGGGCTTGCTGATCACGATCGAGACCGCACCCGGCACCACCCGGACCGGTCGCGGCAGCGGCGTCTTCCCAACCTCGCGACCGTCGAGCGTCACCAAGGCCCCGATGACGCTGCACTGGATGTCGATGGTTGCGATCTGGGCTTGGAGCTCGAAGACGCGCTCTTGCGCCAGCCTCCATTCGGTCTGATGCTCCTCTTTGTTGATCTCGCGTACGAATCGCTCGTAACGCTCGAGCGCCTCGAGCGGACGGCGCAGTTGATACAGTGCCTGGGCGATGTTGAAGTGGAGTTTCGGACTGGGGAACACCCGGTAGGCGTCCTCAAAGAGCTTGAGCGCTTCAGCCCAAAGCCCGCGATCCAGCTTGTCATTGCCGTCGGCGAGGAGTGCACGCGCCCTCATACGCCCGCCAACGTCCGTAGGTGGCTCGGCGTGAGTGGCCTCGTTGAGGCAGACGACGAGGCTCAGAGCGAAGACGAACTGGCACAGTCGCACGGCGCTCCTCCTGATTGCGGCAAGGCGAATTTATCATGTTACGGTGGCTCCTGCGTGACGAGCGAGTGGAACGCGCTATTGGTACTGGGCTCTTGCCTCGGGTCCTGACGTCAAAGCGCTCGCCGGGCCAGGGATGCAACACCCAACAGCGCTGCAAGTCGATCCGGCCCCTTCGGTGTCACACAACTGTAGGACGCGGCCTTACTGAACGCACCTGAGCGTCAGAGCTAGGTCTGTTGATGGGCCAGCCTTGGCTGCGATGACCAGCTAGGCGAAACTCTCTCACGGGGTTAAAACGATGCGGGCCCGCATAGCGGCAGGGGGCAGTCCTGGCTAAGGCCATCGCAGTAGAGCCGGGGTGAGCACTCCGTTGCCTCCCGGCAGCGATGCAGATCGGCGGCTTGGTAGGGCGTGTCGGTAGGGCATGAGGTGTGCAAGCCATCGCAGACTTCTGGCTTGTCGCAGACGGCAGCGGGGGCGCGACAGACGTAGGAATGGGTGGCGGCAATGGGGGCACAGATGCCGTCGCTCTGGCCCGTCTGCGCTCGCATACAGGACTGGCAGTCGTCGGTCGCTCCGCGACCACAGGCACCGTCACAGCACATTCCATCGACGCAATAGCTACTCACGCAATCGGGGGCGCCCGCACAAGGGGTTCCATCCAGGCCGCGGTTGGCAGGAATCAAGGCGTAGGCCTGACCCACGGTGGCTCCCATCATGCGATGTGCGGGGGCACCGACTAGGGCTGTGCTGCCGTGGATGGCTACGCTTGCCCCGAACTGATCCCTGGTGTCTCCGTCGGATGCCACAAATTGTGCATGCTCCGTCCAGGTCCCAGAAGAGCGGACGAAGGCGTAGGCCTCCCCCTGCCTTGGGCGTCCAGCAATTGTCTTGTTGGACGCCCCCACCAGAGCGACGTCGCCGTGAATCGCCACCGACACGCCAAACAGGTCGGAGGACCTTCCGTCTGAGCTGGTGAGACCGGCCTCAAGTCGCCACAGAGAACCCGATCGTCGATAGACGTAGACCTTGCCTTGGCTTGCATACGCTCCAACGGGGAAGTTGTAGTCAGCGACGAGCGCCGTGTCTTCGTCCAGCGCCAGCCGACTGGCGAAATTGACGGCCGCTGCCCCGTCTGGACTCTGGAGCCGCGCTTGCTCGGTCCAGCTACTGCCGGCGCGATGAAAGACGATGACGTGCGCGTAGGGGCTCGTGGGCCTCGCTGGGTTGGCGGAGACCCCAGCGAGGATGGTGTCGCCAGCTAGCGCAACGTGGAGGCCAAAGAGATCCCCGTCTGCTCCGTCGGACGCCACGAGCTGGGCCTGCAGCGACCAAGTGCCCGCGCCGCGAACGAAGACATACAGCATCCCTTGACGGAGGTGGGTTCCCACGCGGCGCCCACGGGCTCCGACCACAATCGTATCCCCGCTGAGCGCAGCGTCTGACCCAAAACGGTCCTCGTAGCCTCCGTCCCAGGCGGTCAAGCGCGCGGCTTCCCTCCAGACTCCGCCGCTGCGCTCAAAAACATAAACTTGGCCCTGCAGTGCGACACCGCCCACGGTTTTTCGCTCGGCGGTCACCAGGATGGTGTCTTCTGCGATGCTGACCGAAGAGCCAAAGTAGTCCATGCCGCTGCAGTCCGAGGGGGACAGCATGGCTTCCTCGCGCCAGCGGCCCGCCGTGCGAACGTAGACATACGCGACGCCGCAATACATCGAACCGAGGAGCGTGAACGGCGCGCCCACCACGGCTGTGTCTCCCTGCATTGCCATGGACAGCCCGAAGTAGCTTAGGTCTTTGGCGAGCGACGGAGACAGGATGACCTCTTCCGTCCAGACGGGATCCACCGCGATGGGGTAGAGGGCACCCGCTCCCTCGACGTCGACGTAGATGCGGTTTCCCTCGGTGCTCAGGGAAGCAGGCAGCATCTGACCGCGTGCATCGCTGGCCCGCAGGCCGCTGTAGACATATCGCTCCCGTGGGCCGCCGACCGGTCCCAGTTCAACGCCGATCCGATCGCCGTACGGCGTGGGACTCAACTGCACAAGATTCCCCGCTCCCGACGACAGGGTCAGCACAAATCGCAGCCGACCCTGCTCGCAGTTCAGGTCCTGCGGAACGGTGAATCCGTGCTCAAAGCCCAGCGGACCGTTGGCGTACCACTCGACCGCGAGTCGGCGAGCGTACTCGACCCGCCGCGCGTCGGCGGCCAGGCGCGGCTCGATGCTCTCGGCAACCTGCAGAGACTGCGCGCAGCCATACTCCGTCAGCGTTGCCGTCAGAGCCATCGCGCCATCTCGCAGCCCCGGGTTCCCTTGGGGTGCGGTGGCGGCGGCATCGAGAGGGTGCTCCAGATGTACACCTTCGTTATCAAACGTCGCCACCATGCCCGAGCGCGGCTGCCGTGCCCCCAGCGAACCGGCCCGCGCCGGCAGAGGCCGAAAGAGACCGTCCTGCCCGTCCCTGCCAGACAGGCCGCCCGCTTCGCGCGGCTCTACGGGTGATGCACAAGCGCCGCAGAGGACGACGAGGCTCGACAGGAGCCGCGCCGCCGAACGCCAAGCCGGAGACCCCTTCGCGGCACAGGGTTGCGACGGGAAAGATGGCAAGCGTGTCATTGGTGGCCTCCTCACATCGATTACTTCGGTTCTGCTTGTGGGAATTCTCCCGGTCCGATTGGGGGAGACGCGGGCTGGACTATGAAGCTGTTCGCGATGAAGGACAGCTACACGCGGCTGAGTGGTCTTGGCGGCAGGGATGAGTTGATGCCCATCGCAATCGAGCGGCAGGAGGGGCCGCGGGGTGGCGTGCTGACTCCGTACTTTGCGCTGGATCGGCACGAAGGTTGAGCGCTCGCGTGGAGTCCACTGCCCCTCAAGCCGCTGGTCACTTCCCGCGATAGCGAAGGATCGCGCCATCGCCCCCCCACAACCCAGACGTTGCTGGCATCGCTTCCCCACACTCCGTAGAGGTATTGACCCGTGCCGGAGGTCTGAGGGTTCCAGGCGCTGCCGTTCCACTAAGGACCACGTAATTGCCCAGTGCGGGACAATGTAGGAGACAGGTTTGAAAATGCCCGTTTGTGTCCGTCGGACAGACCCAACAGCGCTGCAACTCGATCCCGCCCCCTCGGTGTCACGCAACCGTGGGATACCCAACCACCTGAACTAGCTCAGACCAAGCCAGATGTAGTGTAAATCCTCGCCCCACCCCGTCGTGACCCCATAACCCGTCGCTGCGAGATTGGC
>DAORCZ010000289.1:0-5970 GCA_035345735.1 Pseudomonadota bacterium
GGAAGGTCTCGTGCGGGGCGCTGGGGTCCGCCTTCTTGATCACGCGCCGGACCTTCTGCAGCTCTTCCATGAGCTGCGCCTTGACGTGCAGCCGGCCCGCCGTGTCGGCGATCACGACGTCGATTTCTTCACGCTGAGCTCGCTTGATCGCTTCAAAAATGACGGACGAGGGATCGCCGCCTTCCTTGCCTCGGACCACGGGTACGGACGCCCGCTGACCCCAGATTTCAAGCTGCTCGACTGCCGCGGCTCGGAAGGTGTCACCGGCGGCGAGGATGACTTTTTTGCCCTGGGCGACCAGCTGAGCGGCAAGCTTGCCGATCGTCGTCGTCTTGCCGACGCCATTTACGCCCACGATCAGCAGCACAAACGGCTTGTGCTTGCCGAAGTCCAGCGGTGGCGTGTCGACGGCCAAGAGCTTGCGCGACTCTGACTTGATGACGGCCCACACGGCCGATGGATCCTTCAGCTCTTGGCGTGACAGCGAGCTGCGTACCTGCTCGAAAAGCTCCGTCGCTGTCTTGACCCCGATGTCCGCAGTGAGCAGGACCTCTTCGAGCTGACCCAGCAGATCGGCGTCGATCTGCTTGCGTCGCAAAAGCTCACCCAGGCGGGCGATGAAGCCAGCGCGCGTCTTTTCGAGTCCGGCCTGCAGCGCTCCACCGTCGCTGCGCACTGGGCGCTTGGGTTTTGCGGCGGTCGCTGCAGCCGGAGTCTTCTCTTCGGCTTCGGTCGTCCGCTTGCTGACGCCTTCCGCGAGCCGTGCAGCCTGCGCTCCGGCTGGCTGTTGCTGCGCTTGGTCGCCGGGCGTCAGCTGATTCTTGCGACGCTGTCCCCGCAGATACAGGGCCAGACCGAGTAGCAGCAGAGCGCCCACGAGGAGCCCGGCTGCCATCCCACCGACCCAGAACGAGGCTCCTGGTCCTGCCGCGGGGTGTACTGGGCCATCGGCCGCCTGGGCCAGAAAAGTCAGCAGTCCACGATCGCTTCCGAGCCCTATCCCGGGTGCCGCGAGGAGACCGCACAGCAGTCGCTGAAAGACACTGTTCAAGAGTGCGTGCATCAAGACTTGCGTACTATAGATGCTCGCCTTCCTGGCTGTCAGCTATTTGTGCCGCGGACAAGTGTTCTGTCCCGTTCGCTGCAGGGCATTTTCCTGGGCCCTGGGCGGTGATATCGTCTGCACCTCACACGAGGAGCAAACCAGATGGCGGCGGCAAGCGGAGCAGGTAGCGAAGGGCAAGCGGGCGGGGTGGCGGCAGGTAGCCAGGCGACGGCGCAGACCGAGGACATGGAGGCGCAGCTCTTTCGCATGCGTCACTCGTGCGCGCACCTCCTTGCCGCGGCGGTGTCAGCGATCTGGCCGCAGGCCAAGTTTGGCGTCGGGCCAGCCATCAAGCACGGCTTCTACTACGACATCGAGCTGGAGACGCAGCTTGGCCCCAAAGAGCTTGAGCGCATCGAGCAGAAGATGCGCGAGCTGCGCAAAAAGAAGCTGCCGTTTCTGCGTCAGGAGCTGCCTATCGACGAAGCGATCGGCGAGATGGCGCGACGCAACCAGACCTACAAGGTCGAGCTGCTCAAGCTGCTCAAAGAAAAAGGCTCGACGGCAGTGGCGGCCGAGACGGGCGATGATGCCGTCGTCTCAGAGGGGGGCGTGGGCACGGTTTCGTTCTATCAGACCGGCGAGTTCGTCGATCTGTGCCGTGGCCCGCACGTCCAAAACAGCATCGAGATCGGGGCCTTTAAGCTAACGACGGTGGCCGGCGCCTACTGGCGCGGCGACGAGCGCAATCCGCAGCTTCAGCGCGTGTACGGGCTGTGCTTTGCGACCGAAGACGACCTCAAGCGCCACGTCGAGCTCTTGGAAGAAGCCAAGCGTCGCGATCACCGTCGGCTAGGCGTCGAGCTTGATCTGTTTGCGTTCTCGGATCTGGTGGGCCCGGGCCTGCCACTCTTTACGCCCAAGGGAACGCTGGTGCGTCGGCTGCTGGAGGACTTTGTCCAGTCGCTGCAAGAACCGCTTGGCTACACCCGCGTGGCCATCCCGCACCTGACGAAGAACGACCTGTACAAGGTCAGCGGCCACTGGGACAAGTTTCAGGAAGACCTCTTCCACGTGCGTGGCAAGGGCGGCGAAGAGTTCTGCATGAAGCCGATGAACTGCCCGCACCACACGCAGATCTTCGCCTGCCGGCAGCGCAGCTATCGCGATCTGCCGCTGCGCTTTTCCGAAGTGACCTCGGTGTATCGCGACGAGGTGGCGGGTGCACTGCAGGGTCTGTCACGCGTGCGCATGATCACGCAGGACGACGCGCACGTGTTCTGTCTGCCCGAGCAGGTGCAGGACGAGGCGCTGCGCATCTACCAAATCATCGACGGTTTCTATCGCCCCTTCGGCATGCGGCTAGAGGTGCGGCTGTCGCTGTGGGACGAAAAGAAGCCCGACAAGTACCTCGGCAGCAAGGAGCGCTGGGAGGCCTCGCAAGAGGCCCTGCGCGCCGTGCTTCGTCAGCGCAACGCCACCTGGACCGAGGAGGTTGGCGAGGCGGCGTTCTACGGGCCCAAGATCGACTTTACGGCTAAAGACGCGCTCGATCGGGCATGGCAGCTAGCGACGATCCAGCTCGACTTCAACCTGCCCGAGCGGTTCGACCTGAAGTACATCGCCGCCGACGGTCAGGCTGCCCGTCCAGTCATGCTGCACCGCGCGGTGCTGGGCAGCGTCGAGCGCTTCATGTCGGTGCTGATCGAGCACTATGCCGGCGCCTTCCCGGTCTGGCTGTCGCCCGTGCAGGCGGTGGTGGTGCCGATCGCCGATCGCCACAACGAATACGCGCAAAAAGTCGTCGAGACTCTGCGCTCGCAGACGCTGAAGAATGCGCTCTCCGGGGGGATCCGCGCCGAGGTCGATGACTCGCGCGAGTCGATGCAGAAGAAGATTCGCAACGCTCAGCTGCAAAAGATTCCCTACATGCTGGTCGTCGGCGATCGCGAGGCCGCCGAGGGACAGGTGGCGGTGCGTCTGCGCTCGGGGGCTGACCTGAAGGCCATGCCGCTGGATCGCCTGATCGAGCGCGTGAAGACCGAGGTCGAGAGCCGCAGCGACCTGCCCGCTTAGCCCGGAAGCTCGTCGCGGCTGGCGAGGAAGCAGGCGAGGGCGCGGACCATCAGCTCGGGATCGCGCGCCCCCGCACACTCGCGGGCCGAGTGCATGCTGAGCATCGGGTTGCCGACATCGACGGTGGGGATGCCCAGCTGGGTCGAGGTGATCGGGCCGATGGTGCTGCCGCAGGGCAGGTCGGTGCGGTGAACGTAGTGCTGCACCGGCACGCCGGCCCGCTCGCAGAGATCGGCGAATAGCGCTGCTGTGCGACCGCAGGTGGCGTAGCGCTGCTGGGCGTTGTGCTTGATGACCGGGCCGCCGTTGAGACGCGGTCGGTGGTGCGGCTCATGGCGATCGGCGTAGTTGGGATGCACGGCGTGCGCCATATCCGCCGACACGCAGAGCGACGACGCCAGAGCTCGCAGATAGCGCTCGCGCCGGTCGGTCGCGGGTTGGCCGGTGGCCGTGATGATGCGCTCGATGACCGTCGGCAAGATCGGTGATTCGGCGCCGTAGGCACTGCCGCTGCCCACTTCCTCGTGATCGAAGAGGGCGATCAGGGGCACGTAGGGGGTGTCGGCCGTCGCGCTGCGCAACAGGCTCTGCAGAGCGGCGTGACACATGCCCAGGTTGTCCAGCCGAGGGGCATAAACCAGCTCACCATCGAGTCCGCCCCGTCGAGCAGGCAGCGAATCAGCCAGCATCAGATCGCTGCTGACGATCGCTTCCGGGGCAATTCCCAGCGCCTGCCCAAGCAAACTGCGCAGGATATCGTCCCCGGTCACTGGACCGCCATCGGCGCCTGATCGGCTGGCGCCGAGTCCGTGCGTCAGACCGACGATCGGTGCCAGATGCTCTTGCCGGTTGAGAGTCAGCCCCTTGTCATTGATCTCGCGATCGAGGTGGATGGCCAGCTGTGCCACGCGAATCAGGGGCTCCGGGAGCTGCACGAGCTGTCGCTGCAGTCGTCCGCCATCCTTCGACTCTTCGCGAAAGAGCACGCGGCCCGCGATGTACAGATCGCGATCGAGCCACGAGTTCAAGAGCGCCCCGCCATAGACCTCGACGCCAAGCTGTAGATAGCCGTGCTTTTCGTAGGCGGCTCGCGGCTTTAGGCGCAGGTTGGGGCTGTCGGTGTGGGCGCCGATGATGCGAAACCCGCGCGGCTCAGCGGCCACAGCAGCGGCCGGCAAGACAAAGGCGATGAGCGCGCTGTCCCCGACGCTGACGTAATACCCTCCGGCAGCCAGTGGTGACCAGGCATCGGCGAGGTACAGGGGGCGGAAGCCCGCCGCTTGCAAGCGTCCCATCGCGCTGCTTACAGCATGAAACGGGGTCGGCGAGGCGTTGATGAAGCGCAAAAGATCGTCCGCGCACGCCAAATCTCCGGCGGGGTCAGCGAATGAAGTGGGCGCCCCGGCTGGGGGCTCTAGCGAGGCCATGGTCATGCGCCAGATTCTAGATCTGGGTCGGCGTGCCGCGATATCCTGTTGCACCATGAAAAATCTAAAGATCGGGATCCTCGGTACGGGAGACGTCGGCCGCGCACTGGGCAATGGCTTCGTCTCTCTGGGTTGTCAGGTCATGATGGGCTCGCGCGAGGCCGGCAACGAGAAGGCTGCCGCCTGGGCCAGGGGCGCCGGAGAGCTAGCCAGCAGCGGGACCTTCGCAGAGGCGGCCGCGTTCGCCGACATCGTCGTCCTGGCCACGCTGTGGAGCGGCACCGAGAACGCGCTCCGTCTGGCGGGGGCGGAAAATTTGGCGGGCAAGATCCTCATCGACACCACCAACCCGCTGAGCTTTGGGCCGCAGGGACCGTCGCTGGCCATCGGGCATACCGACTCGGGCGGCGAGAGCGTGCAGCGCTGGGCGGCGCAGGCCAAGGTGGTCAAGGCCTGGAACATCGTCGGCAATCCGCACATGTTCCAGCCCAGCTTCCCCGGCGGTCCGCCCGATATGTTCATCGCCGGCAACGACGCCGATGCCAAGGTCAAGGTCAGTGAAATCCTGGCGGCGTTTGGCTGGCAGGTCGTCGATCTGGGCAGCATCGAAATGTCGCGCTACCTCGAGCCGCTGGCGATGGTGTGGATCATGACCTACTTCCGCACCAAGAGCGGCAACCACGCCATCAAGCTGCTGCGCAAGTAGCGGCCGCCGGGCAGGCTGGCGATCTACTCGGCCTCGGCCTGGAGACTACTTTCAAGTTGACCGCAGAGGGAGCTTTTGGCTTTGCTTGCCGGCATGTCTCCACGCTCGTTTCGCGTTCCCTTCGTCGCAGCGCTAGCTGTCAGCGGTTGCCTTTCAAGCCTTGGCTCGGCGTCGGCCGAGACCCTGACGTACGGCCCGTTTCTCGCCCGCGGCGTTACCCCCGACACCATGATCGTTCGCTGGGGCACGACGGGGGCGGGCGATCCGACGACGCTGAAGCTGCGCCAGAAGGGGCAGACCGCCTTCATGCTGCAGGCCGGCGCCGCCGCTCGCGATCACGAGGTCTTGGTCAGTGGCCTCAAGCCGAGCACGATTTACGAATACTCGGTCGAGAGCGGGACGGCGCGGAGCCAGACCTTTTCCTTTGCCACCTGTCCAGCGGTGGGTGACAAGCTGCCTCTCGATCTGGTGTTCTACGGCGACAGCCGCGACGGAGCGACGGCGCATGCCCGCCTGCTGGACGAGGTGAAAAAGCGCGCGCCCGACATGGTCTTCGAGAGCGGTGACATCGCTCCGAGCGGCGGCTATACGCAGTACCTGGCCGAGTTTTTTCCGGCGACGCGCGACCTGTTCGCCAGCGTGCCGTTCATGGCCGCCCCCGGGAACCACGACGCGACCTCGCCATACGGCGGCAACTACGGGTCGATCTTCCCCAG
>DAORCZ010000289.1:6070-8776 GCA_035345735.1 Pseudomonadota bacterium
CGAGTGATCGCCAAGTGGGTGCCGCTGTTCCGCGATCCCAAGAACAAGGTCAGCGCGGTCTTCTCGGGACACGACCACGTCTACGCCCGGATGAGCGATGGCAGCGACGTGCTCTACGTCGTCTCGGGGGGGGCCGGGGCGCCGCTTTACAGCGACAGCAAGGCGAGCCGTGCGACGAAGGTGGTGTCGAAGTCGGCGTACAACTTTGTCGCGCTGCGCGTCACCGATCTCACGGTCTCGGGCGTCGCCTACAACGACATGGGCATCGAGATCGATCGTTTCTCGATTACCAAGCCGCGCATCGAGCCACCGCCGGGCGGCGACGGTGGCGGGATGATGCCAAAAGACGATGGCATGGATCCGCTGCCCAAGATGGGGGGCGAGGGCGGCTGCTCGTTCTTGGGCTTTGGGACCGGGGCCGGGATGCAGCGGACCAGCACGAGCGTTGCGCTGCTGGGATCGCTGGGTGTCCTGCTCTGCGGCGCGTTCCTGCGACGGCGGCAGCGTCAGGGCTAGGGGCGGCCGGGCCACCGGGGCGATCGGGCTATCGGCTCGCGTCCGGCAAAAGGTAGACAGCTTGCCTACATGGTGGTATGAATACCCCTATGTGCGCAGATGTCGTAAGAACCGAAGAACGTTCCCCTTCCACCGGGCGTCTGGCCGGACGAGTCGCCGTCGTGACGGGCGCGGGACGGGGCCTGGGTCAGGTGGCGGCATGTGCGCTGGCTGCGGCGGGGGCCAAGGTGGCGCTCCTCGGCCGTGGGCGGCAGGGGCTGGAAGGCACGGCTGCGCTCATCGAGGGGAGTGGCGGTAGCGCGCTCGTAGTACCGACCGATGTCACCAGCGAGGCCGAGCTTGAGGCTGCGGCGGCGACAGTGAAGGCAACCTGGGGCGGCTGTCAGATCCTGGTCAACAACGCCGGGGCGGCGATGGTTCGGCCGTTTCTGCAGACCGATACCGCGGCTCTGCGCGGGCTTTTGGAGGTCAACCTGATCGGCGCTCTGCTGACCGCCCGCATCTTCGGCGCGCAGCTAACTGCGGGGGGCTGGGGGCGCCTGATCAACATGGCCTCGATCGCCGGGCTGATTGGAGAGCCAAACCTCGCGGTCTACTCGGCAAGCAAGGGTGCGCTGATCTCGTTCACCAAGGCGCTGGCCATCGAGTGGGCGCGCTACGGCGTGACTGTGAATGCGCTGGCGCCGGGATATTTCCGCACAGACCTCAACGCGTCGGCCTTGGACAACCCAGAAGTCGCGGATCGCCTGCTCAAGAAAATTCCACTGCGCCGTGCGGGAGAACCCGCCGAACTTGCGCCGCTTCTTGTATACTTGGCCTCGGAAGACTCGGCATTTATGACCGGATCGGTGCTGGTCATCGACGGTGGACAGGTGGCACGCTAGTGGCGAATCTGCTCGTGCTCATGGAGTTCAATCGCGGCACGCTCCTGCCGGTGTCGCTGGAAGCGCTGGGGCTGGCGCGTCGGCTGGGTAGCTCTCTGGGGCTGTCGGTCTATGCGCTGGTGCCGTTGCCCACTGAACCGGCGCGCAGCGACGAGGATATGACCGCCCTGTGCGGTCGATTTGGCGCCGACAAAGTCTTGCTGCTGACCGGCGACCGTCTGTTCCAAGAGCAGGAGATGCGCTACGAGCCCTATGCCGACGCGTTGATGGCGGCGTGCGCCATCGTGCCGCCGCGCCTGCTGCTCATGGGGGATACGCCGGCCGGCCGGGATATTGCGCCTCGACTGGCCTCGCGCTTGGGCGGTGCGTATCTGCCCAGTGGAACCGTGCTGGCCGAGGACGGCAAGCTGCAGATCTGTGACCTGCAGGGTCGTTATCTGGACCTCAGCATCGAGCTTGATGTCGCCGAAGATCAGCCGCCGCTGACCGTGCCGCTGGTGCTCACGCTGCCGCCAGGCAGGCATCGCATGTCCTGGGGTTTGCACGACGCAGAGCTTTTGATCGTCCCGCCAGACGAAGAGAGCGCCCAGACCATCCCCAACCTGGCGAACCTGGACCGCCACCGTCACTTCACGCAAGAGGCATTCGAGCCGCTACCCGTCGAGCAGCGTCTATGGCAGCGCGGCTCGGCGGTGACGGACAAGGGGCCGTCGAGTGCGGTGCTCTGGGGGCTGGCGAGTGGCGGTCGGGTCGAGGTGTCGGAATCGCTACAGTGGCAGATTCACATCGGTAGCGCTGAGGCCCCTGAGGCCACCTATCGGCTGACCGTGCCCGATGCCGAGAGCGCACAGGCCCTGCGTCAGCTGCGGGAGAGCTTGATCGCCACCGCGCCCATCGTGCCGTTGCGCGCTCCTGGGCCGGTTGCGCCGGTGCAGGTTGAGGACGAGCAGACCCAGGCCATGTCGACAGACGAGGCGCTGGCGGCGGACTACGGCCATGAAGACAGCGGTGCCGCGAGCGAAGACCCCTGGGACTTCACCGAGGACACGCTGAGCGGCGATGAGGCAACGACCGCTCGCATTCGTAACATCGTGGCCGAAGCCGGACATGCGGCGCCGATGATGGGTGGCGCGGCGGCTGGTCGTCCAGCCCCAGAGCGGAACACGAACAAGTCTGCGGCCGTTCCGCCCCCTGCGAGAGCGGCGGCGTGGGACGGTGGTGCCGGGGACGATGGCTTTGGGGCAGCGGAAGACGACTCGGCGTTTGATTTCGTCGGCGCCGACACGGCTCCGGTGCCAATCCAGGC
>DAORCZ010000290.1:0-8773 GCA_035345735.1 Pseudomonadota bacterium
GGGCCCCCGCGGCTCCCTTGCATCTCGGGGTCCTCGGCTACTTTTGCAACACGCTACTAGGCTGGCGATATAAGCATAGCGTTAGCCGGTTTATGGAGATAAATGATCCCCATAAATCCCGACTACTTACTTCTTCGGCTGACACTGGGGATAAAGCTGCTTGCACTTGGCCATATCCAGTTTGCCGGCCTGTGCGCAGTTCTGGGCTTGAAACGGGGCGACGTTGCAGCTCTTGATACACTGCTCAATCGTGCCGCACAGCCCGGGGTAGCTACGGCAGGCGGCGCACTTGGGGTCGGCGGCCTGGCACTGCGGGTAGACCTGCTTGCACTTGGCCTCGTCGATCTTGCCGCTCTGAAAGCAGTTCTGGGCCTGGGCGGACGCGACGTTGCACTCTTTTATGCAGGTATCTAGTTTTCCGCAGAGCGTGGGAAATGCACTACAGCCATCGCATTTTTCTGTCTTGGCGCAATCTGGGAATAGCTGGGTACAGCGGTCTTTGTTGATTGCGCCGCTTTTGTAGCAATTATAAGCCTGAAATGGCGCAACCTTGCAGCTTTTTATGCAGGTATCAATGGTCTTGCACAGTCCGGGATAGCTGCGACAGGCGCTGCAATCCGGCGCGGGAGCTTGGGCCCGAGCCTCCCGAGCGGGCAGCCCGAAAAAGAGGGTGCAGGCAAGGATCCAGAGCGGCAGCGCACGGGGCATGGACGTCGGCATATCGGACTCCTGGGGTGAGTGGTGATTGGGTAGGCCAGCTCTCTATCGTATCCGGCTCGCCGGGGGCCGAACCACAAAAGTCGCCTTGGCCCCGCCTTTTGGGACACGTGGGTACGCCGCGGCATCGAACCCCCATGCCGCGAAAACCCAAGACGGTCTCCCCGACGGCGGACGAAAATCGTCCCCAGCTGGGTCTGGTCTGTCAGACCCACGACGAGCGCATCCGCTTTCGCACCATCACCCGCAGCGCGCTTTACGCCCTGCCCGAAGCGGCCCGCGCCCCCCGCCTGCGTGAGCTATTTCGCCACAACGTCGAGCGCCTCGCTTCGGCCATCGCCTTCTGCCGCGAGCAGAGTCTGCGGCTTTACCGCATGCCCTCGAACCTGTTTCCGTTTTCCGATACGCCGGATTATGCGCACCTGCTCGATGATCTGGCGCCGGTGCTGGCGCAGATCGGTGCGACGGCCAAGGGCGAGGGGCTGCGCTTGGTGATGCATCCGGATCAGTTTGTCGTGCTCAGCTCGGACTCGGCCTCGGTGGTCGAAAACTCGCGGACGATCCTTTTGCAGCACGCGCGCCTGCTGGATCTTTTGCAGCAGCCGCAGTCGCCGTGGGCCGCCATCAACATCCACGGGGGCAAGGCCGGTCGTCTGCCCGCGCTGGTCGCCGAGATCCGCCGCCTGCCCGAGAGCGTGCGCGCCCGACTGACGCTAGAGAACGACGAGCTGGCCTATGGCAGCGACGAGATCCTGCAGGCCTGCACGCAGGCTGGCGTGGCCATGGTCTTCGACGCGCACCACCACGTCATCTACGAGGAGCTAGATCGCTACGACGATCCCTCGCTGCCGCGCATGCTGGCCGCCGCTGCCCGCACCTGGCCGCAGGCCGGCTGGCAGATGACGCATATCTCGAACGGGCGGGCCGGCTTTTCTGATCGCGCGCACAGCGACTACATCACCACCATGCCGCCGTGCTTCCGCGACGCGCCGTTCATCGAAGTCGAAGCGAAAGCGAAAGACCTCGCCATTGCGCAGCTACGGACCACTTGGGCGGCTTAGCTGAGAAGGTGTTTACATATTGAGCTGTGGATGCCCTCAACGTGATTTTGCTGCACGGCTGGGGCCCTCCCCAAGCAAGCTTGGGGGCCCAGCGGACGCGGCCTCCCTTTTTCGCCGGGGCGTCGAAAAAGTGAGATCCGCTGCGGCCCCAGCCTTACTGGCTTCTTGGCGGAATTGAATATGTAAACACCTTCTGAGGCCGCGTGGGTTTTGGCGATTGGCTGCGGCGTACGGCTGCCCGGCTTGGGAGTTCGGCAGTGCAGTAAAGTGCGGCGATGCTCTACGCGACGGATTCTTCTGGTGGCAATGACTTGCCTGGCTGGGCGCTGGTGACGGGGGCCTGCTCGGGAATTGGGAAGGGGTTGGCACAGGGGTTGGCGGCGCGTGGCCATGCGCTGATCTTGGTCAGTCAGCGACCGACGGAGCTCGCCGAGACCGCCCGCGAGCTGGCCGATACCTACGGCGTTGCCACCCAGGCCATGGTCTGCGATCTGGCGCGACCGACCGCGGCAGAGGAGCTTTACGCGGGGGTGCAAGCGGCCGGCCTGACGGTCGACATCCTGGTCTGCAACGCCGGCATGTTCTTCTTTGGTGAAGTCGCGGATGCCGATGTTGCGCGGGCCAATGCGCTGTTGCAGCTTCACGTTGTGACGCCGTCGCTTCTGTGCACGCTGTTCGCGCGTGAGCTACGGGCCATGCGGCGCGGGCACATCCTCGTCGTGTCCAGCATCTCGGCGGCGCGCGACTTTCCCAGCATCGCGTACTACGGCAGCAGCAAGAAGTACCTGCGCGGCTTCACCTGCGCCCTGCGCAGCGAGCTTGCGGTCTACGGCATCGGTGTCACCTGCCTGCTACCCGGCGCGACGGCGACAGCCCTTTACGATCCCCAGGTCGTGCCGGTCGGCCTGGCGCAGCGCCTGGGCGTGATGATGGATGCGACCGAGGTCGCCGAGGCTGGCCTGCGCGCGCTGTTCGCAGGGGAAGCCGAGTGCATCCCGGGTCGCGTAAATCGTCTGCTGGTGCCGCTCGCGGCGCGGGTACCGCAGCGCGCCATCGACTTTCTGCGCCGGCACGCGCCGTTCCTGCCGCCCCATGGAGAGTCGCGATGAGCGAGCCGTCCGTACCGTCGGCATTTGCGCCCTTTTCCTTGGGGAGCCTGCGGCTGCGCAACCGCATCATCAAGGCCGCGACGTTTGAGGGCATGAGCCCACGCGGCGAGGTCAGCCCAGCGCTTGTCGAACACCACCGCAGGATCGCTGAAGGCGGTGCGGGCCTGACCACGGTCGCTTACTGCGCGGTGAACGGCGACGGCCGGACGTTTGTCGATCAGCTGTACATGCGACCCGCGCTGGTGCCCGGACTGCGGCGACTCACCGACGCGGTGCATCAGCACGGCGCAGCGGCGAGCCTGCAGCTTGGACACTGCGGCGGCTTCTGCAACAACCGCGAGCTGACACGCGCCCGACCCCTGGCTCCATCAGCCGGACTGAACCTGCTGGGGGCGCTGAGCGGTCGCCCGTTTTCAGCCACCATGTCGGCCACCGAGATCGAAGAGACGACGGGAGACTTCGTGCGCGCCGCGCTGCTGGCCCGCGAGGCCGGCTTCGATGCCGTCGAGCTACACCTGGGGCATGGCTATCTGCTGAGTCAGTTTCTGTGCCCGGCCACCAATCGTCGCCGCGACCCCTGGGGTGGATCGCTGGCCGGGCGAGCCCGCTTTCCGCTGTCTGTCGTCGAGCGCGTGCGTGCCGCACTGCCCGCCGACTTTCCGGTGCTGGCCAAGGTCAACCTGCGCGATGGCTTTCCCGGCGGGCTGGAGCTTGACGAGAGCCTGCAGGTAGCGCACGGGCTTGGCGAGCGGGGCATCACCGCGCTGGTGCTGTCGGGCGGCTTCGTGTCGCGCAACGCGTTCTATCTGTTTCGCGGCGACCGACCGCTTGCCGCCATGATTGCCGCCGAACGCCACCTGCCGCAGAAGGTCGCGCTGGGCCTGTTTGGGCCGCTGGTGGTGCGCTCGTATCCGTTCGAGCCGCTGTACTTTCTGCCGCTGGCGCGTGAGTTTCGTCGCGCGCTGCGCCTGCCGCTGGTGCTGCTCGGCGGCATCAAGCATCGCGCCGATATCGACGCGGCGCTGGCCGAAGGCTTCGATGCGGTGGCGATGGGGCGAGCGCTGCTGCATGACCCGGCACTGATCGCCAAGTATGGGGCCGGAACACAGATGCAAAGTGGTTGCATTCCCTGCAACCAGTGCGTCGCCGAGATGGAGCGCGAAGGCGGCGTGCGCTGCGTGCGGGGCTAGCTGGACGGGGCGGCGGCGGCCAGCAGCTTTTCGCGCTCGACGACGACGAGCGCCCAGGCCTCGGCCTCGCTGGCGACGAAGGCCTCGGTGACGACGTCACGACGGACGAGCAGCCGGGTCGCGGCATTGACCAGGGCCACCCCGGCCCGCACGAGGACGTTGGCGCCAAAGATCACGGCACAGCCGCGGGTTCGGTGGGTGCGGTGCCACTCCAGCGCATACTGCCGGGCCTCGGCGCGCACCGGCTGGGCCGCGCTGGCATCGATGATCAGAAAGACACGCCCTTGCGCGCTCTGCACCCGATCGACCGCCGCCAACATCTCGATGGCACCTGGGCGATCGAGGGCCCCCTGACAGACGAAGAACACCACGTCCTGGTGCACGTAGTAGCGATGAGGCGCAAGGGTCTGCCAGGCCGGATCGGGGGGCGCGTGGGAGGCGGTCGGCAGCGATGGCACGCTCTGATCGTAGCACTTGTATCGTCGCAGAGGAGCCGTCGTGCACCCATGCCCACGGCCCAGCCGGTCGCACCCCGCCGGTGCGACGGGAACACGCGTCGAGACAGGTCGGCCCCGGGGTCTCGCTATTTGGTCTTTGCCGGCGGGCGCTTTTTTGCCATGGTGCGCCCCATGAATCCGACGAGCTTGAGCCATTTTCCGAACCCGACCAGGGGGGCGCGCATGCTCGCGTCGCGTCGCCGGCTAGCCCAGGGTGCGGGGGCGCAGATCGCCCTCTTCCTGCTCGGGCTGTGTGGCCTTTGGGGCTGCGCGCCGCTGTTTCCCGACGTGCTGCCGCCGGCCGACATCGCCGACCTGCGCGACGGCAAGCCCAGCATCCGGCGGGTCCGCGATCTTGGCGCGGTGCACATCGGCCGGCCCGGCCCGCTGCTCGGCGAATCGGATGGCGTCACGCACATCGGTGAGCTTCTGTTGATTGAAGGCAGCGGCTTTGGCAAGCAGCCCACCGTCGGCATTGCCGGCCGGCCAGCCGAAGTCCGCTGGCGAACCCACGGCGGCGGCATCGTGGTGCAGGTGCCGGCTGGCTGTGCGGTGGGTCCGCAGCGGCTGTGGGTGGCCGCGGGAGGCTCGCGAGACGAGGTACCGCTGTCGCTGCATCGCCTCGCCGTGGTGCTGGATCCGCGCCCGGCCGCCCCGACGCTGCACGCGCTGCGGGTCGGTGGTAGCGGCGCGCCTATTCCGGCCGGGCCGGCCGTCTCAGTCGGACTGCCGGGGCAGCCGCCGCTGGCCATGGCGCTGTCGCCCGATGGCGCTGCCGCCTATGTGCTGCTGTCGCCCGCGACGCCGAAACCCGATGCGCCAAGCTCGGTGCAGGTGGTCGATCTGGTCGCTCCCGGGGGGCCCAAGCTCGTCGAGACGCGCAAGCTACGGCAGCGCGCCCACCTGATCACCGCCGCCGAGCAGGCCGGGCTTTTGGCCCTGGTCGGCGACGAAGAAGTGACGCTGTGGGATGTCAGCGAAGGCCGACGCCCGGCTGGGTACCTGCCCGCGCCACTGCCCGCCGCGGCGCAGAAAGCCTGGGCCGCCACGCTGCATCCCCGCGGGGAGCTATTGGCGCTAGCCCTGGCTGACAGCAACGACGTGGTCCTCGTCGATGTCACGCTGCGACCCGATCGCACGGGCACGCGGCCGCGCGATGTCGCCACGCTCAATGCGCTGCCCGAAGTCCGCCAGCCGCTCTTGCATCGCCTGCGCTTTGCATCCGATGGCGAGACGCTGTGGCTGTCCTCGGGAGACAACGCGCAGAGCCTGTCTTCAGGTCATCAGCCGACGCGGCTCTCGGCCCTCTTGCTATCGCGCGGCCAGGCGTCGCTGTCAGCAGGCAGCGGCGAGCTGGGTCTGTCGCTGCTCAAGACCGTCGAGCTACGCACGCCGGGCGGCCCTGCCGGAGCGCCGGTCGATCTGGCGCTGGCGCGACGGGCCCCGATCGCCTCAGGCACGACCATCCGCATGCCGCCGGATAAGGCCGCGGTCTTTGTGTCGACGCTGTCCGGCGCACAGGGACTTTCGACCAACCGCCAAAGCCCGCCGACCCCGCGCCCCACCGATGACAAGATCCGCGGTGCCCTCTTGCGCGGCGATCTCAATGGCCAGGCGCGACCGCTGTCCGTAGATGGCGAGCCTGAGATCGTCGCCGGCCTGGATCTCAGCCCGGGGGCGGAGCTTCTGGTGTCGGCTCGTCTGTCCCCTTCCGATGGCACGCTGCGTCTGGCGGTGACTGATCTTTTGGCCGGTGGCGACACCAGCCTGCCGCTGCCTAGCCCGCGCCCGACCCCGCCCCAGACTGGCAGCGACCTGTTTTCGGCGTCGCAGATCCCCGTCTTGCTGCAGCCCTAATAACACCTGCTCTCAAACGAAGATCGATGCCGATCTTCGCTGCGGCGGCCCTTGGGCCCTGCCGTGAAGGGTGATGCGTGGTCCACGACCGCAGCGCCCTGTCGTGGGTGGCCCGGCCGAGACCGCCGTTATCATCGCTGAAGCGCTCCCCATCGCACGCGCAAGACCAGGAAACGCCTTCCTGATGCAGCCGTCGCTCTTCCCGGGGCACCGCGCGCTTCATCCCGCTCTTGGGCATCGCCCCCGACCTGAGGGTCTGGGTGAAGTCTGCCTGCCGCGCCGTCCAAAGTAGCGCAGCTCACCGACGGATAACGATGAGTTGACGACCGGCCGGCGCAGCGCTGAGCGCGCTAGGCCCCCGCGTCCCGCCCGCGCCCCGTCGCGCGGCGGCGGCGCGCTGCCGTTCGTTCATCCTGGCCACCCGATTGCGCGGTTTCGCGCGAACCAGGTTCAGCATATGATGGCCTTGTTACGGTTCTCCTCTGGGGCGACGGAGTATCGCCATGCCAATTTGCGAGAATGACCGCTGTCCGGGCCCGCGCCGCCAGGACTATGTCGCCGAACAGCGTGGGCGCTATTGCCTGTGGTGCGGGCGCCGGTTACCGCCGCCGCCGCGGCAGGAGCGACCGGTGCCGTTGCGGGCGGTCCGCCTCGAAGATGAGCTGCGCGCGCTCGACCTGCTGGTGATGTCAGCGGCCAAGAGCCGCATCCACCGTCAGGGGGGGCTGTCGATCGGCATACGCACGCAGCTTGGACAGACGATGCAGCGCGTCCGCAGCGCGCTGGCCGAGGATCGTCATTCACCGCTGGCGGGACGCGCGGGCGACCTGATCGAGGCCGCGCAGTCCTTGATCGACGGCACTGCCTCTTCGCCAACGATGAACATCCTGGCCACCGGCTTCGTGAGCCGTGACTTCGAGGACAAGGGGGCCATCGCCAAGGGCGTGCACGACCGCTTCCTCAAGCCCACGCCGCCGCCGTCGCCGCAGCAGGTGGGCCCTGGCCGCAGCATCAACGACAAGCAGGTGACGGACTACAAGGGCATCCGCGATCGGGTGATGATGACCGAGCTGATCCACGGTCAGCGCTACTACTTCTTCTATCACGCGCAGGATCCGCGCATGCGCATCGCGCAGGACCTCTACAAGAAGGTCTACGAGCGCTACCACCGGGTGTCGGTGCCGCAGGACTTCCACTTCTTCCGCTTCCCGAAGCCGCAGGATCGGACCTTCGATCAGTGGCGGAACGTGACCAATTTCCTGGTCGACAAGATCCATGAGACCGGGATGATCGACGACAACGATGGCGGGACCAAGCTGCACATCATGTCCGTCAACCTCTCGCTCTTCGGCAGCTTAGGTCACGCCGGCGAGGAGACGTTCCACTACTTCCAGATCGGCAAGGGACAGACGGCTCTCGACCCCACCGCGTTCATCAAGGACTTCTTTGATGCGTTCGGTTTCGACAGCTCCGTCGTCCCCCAGCTCATGAACGCCGCCAGCCTGATCGACACGTCCGAAGGCAGCATGTTCCAGATCATGATCCCGCGCGGCTTTGTCGATCACGTAGCCTACATGGCGCATCCGCACGGCATCCCGTTCGATGACGAGCTGCTCGACGACATGCACTACATCGGTGACATCAAGTACAAGTGGACCGATCTGGTCGAGGGCGAAGGCGACGATCAGCACACGAGCAAGCAGCTCTCCCGCGAGAAGATGAACGACGAGCTGAGCCGCAAGCTCAAGCTCTTCCCGCAGCGTCCCCCCGTGCCGCAGGGGCCGCCGCAGCCGCTGCGCTCGGCGTTCAAGGGATCTCGCCCGCGGCCGGTGCTCCCGCAGAGCGAAGAGGAGCGGCTGCGCGCTGAGGCGGAGAGGCGCCGCCTCGACGATGACAACATGTCTAGGCGATATCGCGGGGAGCTTGACGCGCTGACGCTGAGAACCGTCGAGCGCGCCGTCGCTGGTCAGTATCAACCATCGGCCTACCTCGCCGAATATTCGCGGGACCCGCGTCGCTTCACCGATCCCGGCATCCATAAGCACCACCAGCACCAGCTTCGCGCTCCCGATCACTTCGGTCACGGCAAGAAGAGCCCGCACGAGATCATCCGGATCCAAAACCGCGGCCTCTACATGCAAGCGCGCCTGCTCCTGTCGCTCGATTACATGCTGAACCCGCTGAGCGGCATCAAGATCGTGCGCCACACGACGATCGATCCCGCCGCCGAGCGGCGCTACCAGGAGGTGCTCGGCACGATGGCCGATGTCCTCATCCGCCCCAAGCCGCTCCTGATGCTGACCTACCACTGAGAAGCGATCGGGCGCGGCGGATGGCTGGTC
>DAORCZ010000291.1:0-8768 GCA_035345735.1 Pseudomonadota bacterium
GCCAACATCCCCGTCGGCCGCATCGGTCTGCCCGAGGATATCTGGCTGGCGGTGCGCTTCATTCTGGAGTGCGAGTACTTCAACGGCCGCACCATCGACGTCGACGGCGGCCTGAATATGTAGTGCCCACCTCGCCGGCTGTCCGAGACCGGCGAGGCTCGTTCTCCGCCCTCTCTGCTCGCCGCGCCGCATCGGCGCATTCCCCCCATGCCCGCCCCGCCCGACTCACTGGACTGAGGACGCCTGCGTCTGCGGTGGCGTGGGCTATAGCGAGAAGTCGCCGCCGTCGTCGTTCGCGCCGAGCTCGTCGCGCAGAGAGCGGGCTTTGTTTTCCAGCTCGCTCGGCGCTGGGACGCGCTTGAGGTTCAGCGTCAGCCAATCGCCCTCACGCACATCCTGCGGCAGGACGTGCACAGGCATGCGGTATTCGCGCCAGTCGTCGCCCAGGCCGCTTGCGTTGGCGTTGGGGTGAGCGATCAGCAGTCGCGCGATGCCGGCCTCGACGCCATCGACGTAGATGCAGTCACCCGGCGCCAGCACTTGCGGCGTGGCGGGACCGATGGCTGGCGGCGAGCCAGCAGCGCGGGGAGGGGAATCCTGCGGGGCCTGGGGCGGGAGACTGGGCATTATTCGACGTCCTTGTCGGGGTCGGGGGTGGCGGAGGTCCCGCGGGGGCCATCCGGACCTGGCCGGGGCAGCGACGGGTTGGTCGGCTGATTCTCGACCTGCCAAGCGGCGCCATTGCGGCTGCGCAAGGTGATGTGCCCCAGGCGGTCGGTGCGCAGGACGCGCGCGCCGACCCGTTCGAGACGACCGAGCGCCTCGGGCGTGGGGTGGCCATAGTCGTTGACCGCGGCGCACGAGATCACCGCGATCTGCGGATGGATGGCGGCGAGAAACGCCGCCGTCGAGGAGTACTTGCCGCCGTGGTGACCGACCTTGAGGACCTCGGCGCTGAGTGGTAGCGCGGGGATGCCTGCCGTCGCCGTGGCCGGCTGCGCCAGCAACCAGCGCTCGGTCTCGGGCTCGGCATCGCCGGTGAAGAGCACGACCCGGCCCCGCCAGGTCAAGCGAGCGACGACTGAGTTGGCGTTGACGTCGGATCGCGTGTGATCGAGGAATGGCTCGGGCGGACCCAGGAAGCTGAGATCGGCTCCCCCCCCGATATCGATGGTGCGTCCGCGCTTGGCCTGCTTGACCGGGACCGCGCGGGCCGCCAGCACCTTCAACAGGCCCAGGTAGGCCGGCGAGCGGCTTTCGAAGCCACCGTCCATATACACCGCGATCGGGATTCGCTCGGCGACGCGGCGCAGGCCGGCTAGGTGATCGAGGTGTGGGTGGCTGAGCAGCATCAGATCGATGCGGTCGATGCCCCGCTCGCTCAGCGCCGACAACAGCGCGTTCGCGCCATCGGGCGGGCCGCCGTCGATGAGGATGCGCTTGCCGGTCGGTGACACCACCAGAGCTGAGTCGCCCTGACCGATGTCGAAGAAGGTGATCGCTAGTTCCCCGGCTGTGCCAGGCGGGCGCGGCGTGCGGGGCGGCAGCGGCCCGGGCTGGCTGGGGCAAGCCAAAAGCAGCCAGGACAAAAGCGACAGCCAGGACAGCAAGCGCTGCACGCGCAGATGACGCAGACGGCGAACCAGCCGGGGGGGAGAGGTGCGTTCCACCCAACGAGAATATCGACTTCTTCCGCATGGGGGGAAGTTGTCGTGCGGCGGGGGGCGAAGTTGCGCAAGTTCGCGAAAAAAAACGGCAATCCGTCGGCAGCCGGTGCGGGCGAGCCCGGTGCTCTCAGACGGTGTCCCCGGCTGGCGGGGGCGGCGGCCAGAGCTGACCTACAAAGCCGGTGGGAAAGTGATCGTCGCCGGGGAAGCCCAGGCGCAGATCGCGGCCGTCCTTTGGCACATAAGCGGTCCGGAATAGATAGTCCCATACACTGAGTGTGATACCGAAGTTGACTCCGCCAGATTTTTGCATCTTATCGCTGGGAAGATCCTTGGCGTGGTGCCAGATATGCATGGTTGGAGAATTGAGGACATAGCGAAAAGGGCCCCAGGTAATATGTATATTGCTATGATTTAGGTGCCCAATGGCAATGGCAAAGGCATCAAGCAGGAAGAAGTCAGATACGCTGAGACCAATCAGAGCCAACGGGACGAACTGAATAGTTTTGTAAATCACCGTTTCGAAACAGTGATATCGCAAATGGGCGGAAAATCCCATCTGCTGCACGCTGTGGTGTACCTGATGAAAGCGCCACAGCCATGGCACTCGGTGCAGCAGGCGATGGGTATTCCACTGAATAAAGTCTTTTAGGAGGAAGAAGCAGAGTAGCTGAACCGGGGCGGGCCAGTCGCGCAGGGATAAGAGGATACGCGTGCGGAGCCCCAGGCCGGAGAGCGCCCGCTCCAGCGCAGCGTCGGCCAGGTTGCCAAGAGCAATATAGCCAAGGAGTGGGAAGAGGAAAAAATTAAAAAACATATAGAAATTGTCGAGCCAAAAATCTTTACGGAACGGCGGCTGCGACTTCCGCCAAGGAAAGGCCAGCTCGGTCGCGTAGACGGCCGCTGAAATGCACACGAGATACCAAAAGTAATTGCGAAAATGAGGGTGGAAGATTTCGTGAACTAAATAGCGAAAATATCCAATGTAACTTTCTTGGATAAGGTTCCAGAGCTTCATTATTTGTTGGGGAGGAACGGGGCTAGCGTTCGAGGGCTGAGATCGCCTGATCCATCAGGTACAGACGGTCGGCGAGGGTGCGGACGACGTAGGTGTGGAAGGCGGCGGCGACCTTGGGCTCCTCGACTTCCATGCGCTCGAGCGATGCGCTGGTCAGGCGATGGATGATGGTGTCGGCGTGGGCGACGACGGAGGCCGAGCGGATGCTCTGGCGGTACAGGCCCATCTCGCCGATGGTGGTGTTGCCAGTGACCGACCGCAGGAGGAGCGGCGGGGCCTTGTCGCGTTCAAGGACGATCGAGAGGCGACCGGACTCGATGACGTAGGTCGCACCGGAGGCGTCGCCCTGACGGAACAGGTACTCGCCTTGTTTGAGCTCGATGCGATCGACATAGGCCATGTAGCGCTGGGCTAGCTCGACGCTGCCGAACTCTTTGCCGAGGCGCTGGACGAAGGGCATATCGACGCGATGCAGGCTGGGCTCAAGCGAGAGGGCGCGCTGCTCGCACCACTCCAGTGCGGCGTCGATGTCGGAAAACACCAGCGCCAGATCGTCGTTGCGGATGCAGCCCTCGCGGCGCAGGACCGACTCCATGTCGTTCTGAAGCTCGGTGAAGACGAGCTGCATCTTGCGCTCCTCGATGATCTGCCGGAGCTTGACCAGCGACAGCACGGCCGAGGAATCCATGCCGTTCACGTAGCGGAAGTCGAGGACGAGCACGCGCAGCGGCTGGACCGAGGAGACGTGGCTATCGCGGATGCGGCGGCGGATGTCGTTGACCAGGCCGACGATGCTGCCAAAGAACAGGTAGCCACGCAGACGCAGCACCCAGAACTGGCGGCCGCGCACCCGCAGGACCTGATGTTCCTCGGCCGAGCGCTGCACTTTGCTGCCGTATTCATCGACGGTGAACGAGTTGCGAACCAGGCTGACGCGGCTGTAGTTGACGGCGAAGATCAGGCACGAAGCGAGGGCCCCGACGAGCAGCGAGATCACGAAGGTCTTGAACCACACCACCAGCATGAACATCAGGACGACCAGGGCATAGTCGGTGGGCGCTAGCTTGGTGCGGCCGCGGATCAGCCACTCTTGCATCAGGCGGATTGACAGATAGAGCAGCGTCGCCCCCATCACCGGCCGGGCCAAGTAGCCGGCCAGCTTGGGGTTGGTCATCAGCACGATGAGGCAGAGGGCGCCGGCGATGACGCCCGAGAAGCGGGTGGCGGCTCCGGCCTGGAGGTTGAGCGTGCTGCGCGCCACAGCGTTCGAGCCGACGACACCCCCGAGCAGACCGGCGGTGAAGTTGGCGATGCCGTGCCCCTTGAGCTCCTGGTCGAGATCGGAGTCGCGCCTGGTGGCGACCTCGATGGCGGCGCCGGTGACTAGCACGGCAATCGCGGTAACGGCGGTCAGCACGACGACCTCGACGGCATGCGAAAACGTCGCCGGCAGCAGTTCGAGGTGCTGGGGAAGCTGCTGCAGGGGCGACCAGAGGCGGCCGCCGCCCGCGACGTTGAGCAGCCAGCCACTGCGCTGCGCATCCTCGATGCTGCGCCCCGACACGAGCAGAATCAGATGGGTCAGGATGGTGCCACCGACCAGCAGACCCGGTAGCCAGAGATAGTGCTTGGCGCGGCCCAGGATGATGAGCATGGCGGCAGCCAGCCCAAAGCCCGCCGCGAGGTGCCCCAGCACATTGGGCTCAAGAAAGCGCGGCAGGTTGGCCTGCGTGACGGGGATGTTGGCGATGACGTTGATGCCACCTGTCAGCAGCACCCAACCCGTTGAGACCAAGAAGCCACCAATGACCGGATAGGGCACATAGCGAATCCAGCGTCCCATCTTGAGCTGGCCAAGGACGTAGAGCGCAACCCCGGTCACCGTCGTCGACATGGCCAGCGCGACCAAGACGAGTGGTCCTGGATCACTGACACCAGCTGTACGCAGCGTCGCAAAGAGCGCGACTCCCAGCGACTTCTGCACGGCGGCCGAGCGCGAGTCCGGTCCGGCCATCGCGAAATAGAACGGACTGGTCAGCGCCACCAAGATGACAGTGATGCCGGCGGACAGAAGGACCATGCGCACGCCGTCATCGAGGTGCTTGGCGAGATCGCCGGCGAAGATCATGGCCGCGAACGAGATGGCGTAGCTGAGGGTGACCAGGGCGGAGATGCTGCCTGCGACGAGATCGCGGAACAGCACCTGCGGGTCGCGCAGCAGGGCAGAGAGGGGAGCCTCACCGTCGCGTTGCGCCATCACCGGCAGCTCACGGATGTTGAGAATGCCCGAGATCGAGCCGCTGATGCGATCCTGCCGCGACGGCTTGGTTTCCGTCGCGGGAGAGTCGCTGCGGCGCGCTTTCGGGGGCATCTCACTCATGAGCCGTGCTTACCAAGACAGCGAGTTAGGGATTCCGCAAGGCCGACAGGGCGGCATCGACGCTGGCTCGGGCCTTGCTGTCGTCACGTACCCGCGTGGCCTTGATTCCCGCCGTCAGATCGTTGTCGAGCGAGGTATTGCCGGCCTCGTTGAGCAGGACCTGGGCGCGCGCTAGTTTCCGCGCCACTTCACTCATGTCCCCGCCAACCAGGAGGAGCTCCTTGGCCTGCCGCAGGGCCTCGCGGACCGGCTCGAGATCAGCGGGTGGGGCCGGAGGGGCCAGCGATGGCGGCGCCTTGGGGACAGCGCCCGCGGGCCCAACCAGGGCGGAAGGGTTGCTCGGGGCGGCTGGCGCGGCGGCGGGCGCAGGGGGGGCGGCAGCCGTCGGAGCAGCAGCCGGGGCAGGTGCGGGCGCTTTGCCTGGGGGGGCTGGCGGCGGCGTATTCGGCAGCGTCAGGCCGACAACCGGCTCGAACTTGTCGGCGAGATGTAGCAGGCGGCCGACCGATTCTGGCTTCTGCTCCATGATGAGACCGCGAATCTCGTCCAGCTCGGCTTGGATGTTGAGACCCAGCCGGACCGCCAGGCTCTGCGTGCGCACCGTCCGATCGAAGGCCATACCGTGGTTCTGGTAGATCTCGGCCAGCGCGGCTTCGACAAGCTGATTGCGCCCGCGGGCCCGGACGAGATCCTTGGTCAGCTGCTCCTCGCTGGTCTTGGCCTTTTTTTGCGCCTCGTCCAGCTGGGCTTCGACCAGCCGGCGCTGCTTCATGTCGATGTAATAGCCGCCGCCAAACGCGCCCCCGAGAGCGATGACCGAGGCGACGAAGCCGGTCAGGATCTTGTTAGCAGTGGTCACGTGCCTCCTCCGACGATAAAGGCCATGTGCTGGCCGATGCCGGATCCGTCCCGGCGGAAAGAAAAGAAGCGCTCGGCATCGCAGTGGGTGCAAGCACTTGGTTGCTCGATGTGAGATGGCAAGACTCCGGCGTCGAGCAGAAAGCGCCGATTGGCCAGCCAGAGATCGACGGCGTCGCGCCCGCGCGAATTGCGCTGGACCAGCGACGGGTCAAGCTGGCGAAAGGGGGTGGCGACATCGTCCTGCACTTCAAAGCAGCAGGGGCCGATCGAGGGCCAGAGCACCGCGCGAACATCGCTTTGACGAGCACCGAGGCCGATAAGCTCGCGGACAGCTACGGCAGCGATGCCAGCCAGCGTTCCGCGCCAGCCCGCGTGGACGGCGGCGACGCGACCGCGGCCATCGGCGAGCAGGATGGGGACACAGTCGGCGGAATAGACCGCGAGGGTGAGCGGCTGTGCCGTGACCATGCCATCCGCTTCGCGCTGCCGGCGCTCGGCGGCAAGGAGCGGCGACACGACGGTGCCGTGGACCTGGTTGACCTGGCACAGACTCGCTGTGGCGAAGTCGGCCTCGCGAGCGACGCGGGCCAGGTTCTCGGCGACGGCTTCAGGCCGGTCGCCCCAGCGTTCGCCCAGGTTCAGGCTGGCGAATCGTCCCGTCGATACACCGCCGAGCCGGGTGGTAAATCCGTGTCGAACCCCCAGCTCGCTAAGCGCTGTTGAGCACAGGATGGAAGCAGTCGAACGACCATTTTCAGCCGTCGCGCTGCCTGTTTGCGCGCTGTGCGTCATCAAAGGCCGAGTTTATCACGCCCCGCCGCCGGCCGGGGGCTGCGGGACACAGAGGGTGAGTGGGCCGCGCAGGAGGGCCAAGCTTCGATCGAAATCGTCGGGCGCAGCGACGGAAAACTCCAACCACTTTTGCGTGATTGGATGCGAAAAGCCGAGCACTGCGGCATGCAGGGCTTGTCGGCCGAGCGCGGCGCAGGCGGCCCGCAGGGCTGGACTCCGCGACGGGCTCTTGTGGCCGTAGAGGGGATCGCCGATCAGAGGAAAGCCTGCCTCGCTGAAGTGCACGCGGATCTGGTGCGTACGTCCCGTTTCGAGTGAGACCTCGACGAGCGAGGCTGGGCCGTGGGGCAGGGCTTCGAGCACGCGGTAGTGGGTGACGGCGTGCTTGCCGCCGCTGCGACCGGTGAAGCGCTTGCGGTCCGTGGGATGGCGCCCGTAGCGGGTCGTCATGCTGCCGGTCGAGCGGGGCATCCCTTCGACGATCGCTAGGTAGCGGCGCGTGATGCTGTGTCGCTGAAACTGCGCTTGCAGACCCACCAGGCTTGGCTCGTCCTTGGCGCAGACCAGCACGCCAGAGGTTCCGCGATCGATGCGGTGAACGATGCCCGGCCTCTGCTGGCCGCCGATCGAAAGAGCGGGGGCGGCTACCGTCATGCCGGCCTCTGCATCCTCATCTTCGTCGTCACCGTCTGGCCCGTCTGGCCGAGCCCATCCTGAGCCACCATCGCCTGTGTACACAGGTGGCGTGGGCAAGGCGCCGCAGTGGTGCAAGAGCGCGTTGACCAGCGTGCCGCTGGGATGCCCGGGCGCAGGATGAACGACGAGACCGGCTGGCTTGTGCAGCACGATGAGGTGCCGATCCTCGTACAAGATGTCGAGCGGAATGGCCTCAGGCAGAAGCCCGGTGGGAGATGGGGGAGGCGGTGAGAACACGATGAGCTGGCCGCTCCGCAGCTTGTGGCCGGGCTTGGCTGGCCGCCCATCGAGAAGCACCTCGCCCTCGTCGATGCGTCTGGCTAGCTGCGAGCGCGAAAAGGGGAGCGACTGCGCTGCGAGGAACTGGTCTAGTCGGGTGCCCGCGGCGCTGCTCGGCACCGTGAACTCAAATGGCGTCGTGTCGCCACAGCGCAAAGGGGGTTGGGATGGAGACAAGGGAAACCTGGCAGCCTCGTAGCGAGGCAGAGCTCAACGGAGAGGGAGGTCCGCGAGCAGGTGTCGGCGGGACGTCGGACGCGAACTACCAGATGCGTGACTTGACGTGGCCCTTGGACTTCAGCATCACGTCTACGACGGCGCGGTCGTAGATGTTCTGGTCGAACAGCTCAGGGACGACGCGCGTCTTGAACAGCGCACGGCCCTCTTCGATGTGTGGCTGCATCACCGCAAAGAGCGTGTCGTTCTCGATGCCGTCGATGATCTCTTTCTCGTGGTAGAGGGTGAGGTCCGAGGCAATGGCGCGGGCTAGTTGGCGAGCACGGTCGGGCTTATCGATCAGAGCCATGAAGCCATCTTACGGCGCGCCAGCATCAAAAATCAACGAGTAAGCCACGTGATTGGCGAAGGTAGGTCGCTTGACGGCGCGCGGCTCGCACCCCTATTCTGCTCGCCCAATGGCTCGCCTCATGACGGATGCGCGGATGTGTAAAGCTCGTCAGCTGGAGGCAGGGCAGGGCCGGGTAGGTGCGAGTCGGCAGGGGGATTCTATGTTGCGAAGAATGGCTGCGCGGTGCGGGGGGCTGCTGCTACTCCTGGGACTTCTTTGTAGTGGCGGCTGCGATCTCGACATCGACCCCGATACGCTGGTCCGTGAGCTGCGCGTCCTCGGTGTCAGATTCGGCGACCCGAGCCCGAATAGCGAGGCTGACGTCATGGCTCGCATCACCTTCGGTGCAGGAGGGCAGCCCGATGTGAGCTTTAGGCAGCCCTCGATGCGCCTCGCCGCGCTCGCGGCGGCTCCGACGGGACCGGGACGACGTGTGGCGGCGCCGCGGCCGCTACTTTACGACTGGTTTGTGTGCGTGGGACCGCTGTCGCTCTTTAGCCCCGGGGT
>DAORCZ010000292.1:0-5105 GCA_035345735.1 Pseudomonadota bacterium
ACCGTCGGCCTGTGCGAAGACCTAGGCTATGGCCACCTGCGCCTGGACCCCGGCTTGCCGCCGTATCTGCTGCGCCAGATCTCTGCTGAGCAAGCCGATGCGCTGCGTGCGCGCTTTGCGGCGGTAATGGCCGCGTACACCGGGTTCCTCTATCAGCAGCTCTTCAAGGATGCCCGTCTCGCGAGCCAGCTTACGCGGCATGAGCTAGCCAACCTGCTCGCCATGCTGACCTGGTACAGCCAGCATGCCACCGCAGAGCAGGTGGTTAATCTCACCGATTCTGTAGAGCGTCTAGTCGCTGACCTCGGCCTGCCCCAGGCCTTGAAGCGGGCGAGTGCTGTGCGGGAACACGCCCACCAGCAGCTAGGCGCAGGCTGGTCGCGCAGCAAGTACTTCAGCGAGAGCGCAGCAGTCGATCGCCTGCGTGAAGCGGGCGACGTCCGCACCGCCCTGGCTGCCGCGCAGCGGATCTTGACGAAGTGCCAAGCCGTCGCCGCCTACCCTGAAGCAGCCTATGACCTCGCGATGGCATTCTTGAGACTCGGTCGGGTTTTACAGGGGGGCCATCAGCCCGAGGCTGCCTTTGAGCACATTCAGGAAGCCAGAACCCGATTTCAGGCGCTGGCCGCCCAGGGCAGTTCTAGCGCAGAGGGAATGGCATCCATATGCCTCACCGAGTCCGGCAATTGCTTGAGATCACTCGGTCGCCATGACGCTGCAGCAGACGCGTATCAACAGGCGATCCGCCAAGCTGAAGACCAAGGACGACTCCGCGATGTCGCTGTCGGCAAAAACCAGCTAGGCACCGTCCGCCTGAAACAAAAGCGCTACCCAGAAGCCCTTGCTCTGTATCAGGAAGTCCGGGAGATCTTTGGGCTGCTTGGGGAACCCCGCAGCGTCGCCGTCGTCTGGCACCAGATCGCCATGTGCCACGAAGAAGCAGATGACCCAGCTCGGGCCGAGTCCGCGTATCGCGAGTCTTTGGCCATCAACGTGTGCGAAGGGCACCTCGTGGGTCAGGCCGGCAGCCTGGGCCAGCTAGGAAACTTGTATGACCGCTTGAACCGCTTAGAGGAGGCTGTCCCCCTGTACCTGCAGGCCGCAGCGATTCGGCTTCGCTTCGGCGATCTGGGCGGGGAAGGCCGTTCGCAGTCCAATCTGGCGAATACGCTGATTAAGCTGAAACGGTACTCAGAGGCCCGTCACGCCCTGCTGCGCGCGCTGGAGTGTGACAAGTCCTGCGGCCACGCCGCAGAACCATGGAAGACCTGGGCTCTGCTATCGGAGTTGGAGGCCGCCACCCAGCAACCCGAAGCCGCCCGCGCTGCCCGCGCCAAGGCAGAAGCGGCCTATCTTCGCTACCGCCAAGACGGCGGGGACAGCCAGAGCAACCGCATCGATTGGTTTAGTGCCACGCTGCAGGCCTTGCAGCACGGGGCCACCGCACAAGCCGTCGCACAACTAGAAGCCCTCTGTGAGCCAAACGATCCCCCCTTCATTCGCGCCTTGATCACCGCCCTGCTCGCGATCCTGCACGGCGACCGCCGCCCGCAGCTTGCCGACGATCCTGACCTTTTCTTTATGGACGCCGTCGAGCTTCGACTTTTGCTGGCTGCACTCGCTGAGGGAGAGGCGCGCTAGTCGGCAGGGTGGTTGGGTTCTGCGGCGGGGATCTTCAGGCGCAGGCCGGGGTGGTCGCCGTTGGTGAATTCGATGCCAGCGGCTCCCAGTACCTGCACGACGCGCTGCAGCGTGGCTTCGCGGGGTTCGGTTTGGCCGTTTTCCCAGCGTAAGAGGGCCTGCCGGGAGAGGTCGGCAGCCTCGGCGAGTCGGTCCTGGCTCCAGCCCAGCAGGGCGCGCGCGGCGGCTACCTGTCGCCCGGTGACTTTCATTTTTTTGTTGACTCTCTGGGGAGTGGACAATATGTCTACGAAGCATTGAGCGATCGTCTGCCCGATCGCCGGAAACCCGCGGACCTTGCCACGCTCGTCCTGTCGCTGTCTAGCCAGGGGTGGGGGTGGGTCTGCGCGCTGTCTTGAGGGTCTTTTGATGCCTGCTTTGCTTGCGGAGAATGGCGATGGCTGATCGTCTGCCTGATCGTCTGATCGACCAGCACGCGGTGCTGTGGGGTTCGATGGTGCTGCGTCGGCGGCGCGAGGCGCTGGGGGTTTCGCGGGGGGCGCTGGCAGAGCAGGTGGGCATCGGCAGTGCGGCGATCCGCAACCTGGAACGCGGGCGCACTCGCAAGCCGGATCCGCGCATGCTGCGGCGGCTGTGCGATGCGCTGGCGCTGCCTCTGCCGGGGGAAGAGGGGCTGTATCTGTGCCTCGACGGCGTCGCGGCGCGGGGCCTGCGGCGGGTGGTGGCGACGGCGCTGACAGAGTTCGCGGTGCGGCGGCGGGATGCTCGTCGCTTCATTGCCCAGGTGCTGCCGCGGGCTTCGCTGCGTCAGCGTCGCGCGGCGATCACGGCGGCGGTGGCGGATCGCGATGTGGCGCATCGGCTGCTTGCGCTGCTGCGTCCGGTGGATGAGGTGGATGCTGCGGAAGTTGTGGATGGGCTGCCTCCGTCGCTGTCGTCGCTGGATTGGCTGCGGCGGTAGCGGTCCGGGTACGCTGGGTCGCATGGGCAAGCGACGGGCGGTGTGGCGACTTTCCGGGGTTTCGGTGCTGGCGCTGCTGGCGGCGGTCCTCTTTTCGATCGCTGGGCTGCGGTCCGGTTATGGCTGGGTCGATGCGACGAATAGCGCGACGCTGCCCGGCGGCGAGTTCACGATTCGCGGGCTCAGCGGGCACGCCTTTCACACGCACGGCGGAGCCTCGGCGCAGGTTGGACACGTCCGCGTGGTGTTTGAAAATCGCGGGCGCACGGCGCAGCGCGTGACGGTGAGCGACATCGAGTTTCTGCGGGGCAGCCACGACTGCGAGCACGCGCCGCAGAAGGTTGCTTCGCATCCGCGCCCCGGCGGCATCCTGCTCGACGATGGGAAGATGAAGGAGAGCGCCCGCCAGGTCGAGATCGCCCCCGGTGCCACGGTCACAGCGACGGTCGGCTTCGCCGCGGTGCCGGTCTATTACGTCTACTGCGACCGCTTCGCCTTTCGCGTTTTCTTTCAGGTCGGCAAGGCGCGCCTCGGCGTCGTCAGCGAGGTCAACGTCACGCGCGAAGAGCCTCTGCACCCCGACGAGCGCTAGGGCGGCGGACGGGCCGGCGGACTCGCGGGCGGCGCCTCGCAGGACTGGGCCAGCGTCAGTAAGAGCAGCACGCTCAGCAGGTCGTCGTCGTTGCAGAAGGCCTGCTGGGCGGGGGCGGTCGGGGTACGCTGTCTTCTATGGTCAAGCGACGGGCGGTGTTGCGACTTTCAGCGCTGGCGGGGCTGGCGGCGCTCATGTGCGGGGTCGGTGGGCTGCGGCCGGGCTATGGCTGGGTCGATGCGACGACGAGCGCGACGCTGCCGGGCGGCGAGTTCACGATTCGCGGGCTTAGCGGTCGCGCAACCCATTCGCACGGCGGAGCCCCGGCGCAGGTCGGGCACATCAGCGTGGTGTTTGAAAACCGCGGGCGCACGGCGCAGCGCGTGACGGTGAGCGACATCGAGTTCCTGCAGGGCATCAAAGACTGCGAGCACGCGCCGCAGAAGGTCGCCTCGCACCCGCACCCCGGCGGCATCCTGCTTGACGACGGCAAGATGAGAGAGAGCGCCAGCGAGGTCGAGATTGCCCCCGGCGCCAAGGTCTCAGCGACGGTGGGCTTTGCCCCGGTGCCGGTCTATTACGTCTACTGCGACCGCTTCGCTTTTCGCGTCGTGTTCCGGGTCGGCAAGGCGCGCATCGCCGTCGTCAGCGAGGTCAACGTGACGCGCCGAGAGCCGCTCCGCCATCACGAGCCCTGAGCCGTCGGAGCCGACGCGGGCGGCGCCTCGCGCAGCTGAGCCAGCGTCAGCAAGAGCAGCACGCCCAGCAGGTAGTAGTAGTTGCAGAAGGCCTGCTTGGCCGTCGCGAAAAATCCCAGAAAGAGCAGGCTGGCCAAGAGCAGAAAACCGCCTGTGCCCGACGGAAGCGACCCTGGTTTGCGACTCGCGAAGTACCACAGAGGCAGGGCGAGGCCGAGGGCGGCGGTTGCGCCGGGTAACTGGATGTCAGACAGCGCATAGAACAGCGCGGGCAGCGACAGCGCCTCGGCACGGAAGGGCTGGCGAAGCTGAAACAGCACGACGTCTTCGACGAAGTCGGCAGGGGCAGCCAGCGCAAACGGCAGGTAGCTAGCGACGAGCGGAAGCCCGCACAGGGCCAGCCAGCGCAGCCGCTGCGGCCGCGACCAGCCGGGCGTGAAGTGGGCGTGCAGCGACGGGATGCACAGCGGCAAAAGTAACAGCAGCGCGTACTGCTTGCAGGCCAGCGCGACACCAAACAGCAGCGCATCGGCAACCCATCGGCGCGGTGGTGCGGTGGCTTCCGTCGTCGTCGGGGCCGACGGGGCGCGGCCGACGCGCTGGCCTATCCACAGGGCGATGGCGGCGGCGAGGAGTGGCTCGGTCCACGACTGCTCGATGACTAAAAATCCGCGCGGGTGAAGGAGGTGCAGGCAGGCCAGGGCCAGGCCGCGATCCCAGGTTTCGCCGGCGTTGGGCCGTCGCTGGCCGAGGCGATACAGCACGCCGGCGACCAGCAGGTGGGCAAGCAGAAAGAGCCAGCGGACATCGCCCAGCAGCCAGAAGGACAGCGTCGATAAGGCGAGGGAGAGCGGCGGGTAAGGATAATGATCGAGGGCGGGGATCCAGTGCCCGAAAAACTGCGTAGTCTCGACGGGATCGTAGGGGTTGGGGTAGAGCGCGGAGTAGGGGTTCTGGAGGGACAGCAGAAGCTCGGCGCCGCGCTGCTGCAGCCCAAAGACATCGATGCGAGGGCTGGGCGCGTGGCGCAGAAGATAGGCAAAGCACAGGGCGGTCGCGGCGAGGGACAAGCCCAGCCCCAGCCCCGGCCCCAGCCCCAGAAACGATCGACCCGGCCCGCGCGACGCGTTGCGACCGGCGGGACGGGTGGCGCGCAGCACGATGAGGCCCAGCCCGAGCGCCCACAGCCGATGCGCATACGGCGAGGTCGTGG
>DAORCZ010000292.1:5205-8761 GCA_035345735.1 Pseudomonadota bacterium
GAGGCCCAGCCCGAGCGCCCACAGCCGATGCGCATACGGCGAGGTCGTGGGCAGCAGGGCATCGCCGGCTCCGCGCACTAGCTGACAAGCGACGAGCACAAGTCCCAGCCCGCGCATCAGGCGGCGGCTGTCGTCGCTGGGCTTGGTGTCGTCGGGGATCTGGTTGGGAGATGTCGGCGCGGTCAGGGTGCTGGCCAGACGAAGGAAGCGATGCAGGCACACAAGAAACAGCGGCGCTGACGCCAGGCCCAGCGCGCCTGAGTGGGGCGTCAGCGTCAGGAACAGCAGCCCGGTGGCGACGAGCAGGGTCCGATACGCATCCCTGCGGACGGGGTTGGGACCCGCCTCGGAAAAATACGTGGGTGGCGGTGCGCTCGACGTCATGGCTCCTGCCGCAGCCAGCGCACGCCCAGCCCCAGGGCCAGGATCAGAAGCGGCAGGCAGACAACCCACAGGACAAACAAGCGCTTGAGCTGCAGCGCCGTCAGTACCAGCCGCACCTGGCCGGGCTGCTTGGGTGTGATGCGGTTTGTCGTCGGAAGATCGGCCAGCCAGGCCACCGCGGCGAGCAACAGATCGCGGTTGTACAACACCAGGGTGTCGTTCCACGCAAGCTGCGCCGAGCCGAGGACGACGATGCGCGAGAGCGGCGCCGGACTGCCAGCTTCAGCAATGGCGGCAATGGGCTGCGCAGCGGGCGGCGAGGTCAGCGCGGGCGGGGTCGGCGACGGGCCATTCGATTCGGGGGCACGGGCGGCGCGCAGCAGAGACAGATCGGTCTCGGCACGGCCGGCCTCGCTGGTGGTGATCAGCGTCTGCGCTCGCCAGCCGGGGAGCGGACTGGGCTCGGCATAAATCGGTCGCACGAGCGGCCACAGCGTGCGGCGCGAAAGTAGCGGCCGGGTGATGGCGTGCGGGGCATAGCCGGACTCGACGACGAAGGCCAGGCTATCGCCGAGGCGCTGCGGCGGATCGAAGACCACCGCCTGCCCCAGACGCAGGCCGCGCGGCCGCAGCAGATCTTCGAGGCCAGTCGGCAGGAACTGCGAGAGCTCGCGATCGATCAGCGCGCCGCTGAGCAAAAGCAGGCGTCCACCGGCATCCAGATAGCGGGCGAGCGCATCGCGTTCCGTCGGCAGGAAGGGGCGTTCGGGGCCAGCGACGATGACGACATCGCAGGTTGATGGCTGTAGCTCAGACACGCCTGGCAGGGCGCGGCTCGCGAAGCCCTCGCGACTTAGAAACAGCGACAGCTCGCTGCCGCCTGAGCCGGTGAGGCTGTCGTGCTCGGACTCGCCGTGGCCGCGCGTGAAGCACAGGCTGGGGGTGCGCCCGCTGACGACGGTGAGCAGGGCCTGGTGCAGCGCCGCTTCGCCGAGATAGCGCACCACATGCGGCTCGGCAGCGCCCTCGTCGCGTCGCAGCTCGCCCAGGCGATCGCGGGGGATGGCCAGGCTGCGCTCGTGTCCGGGGAGGCCGCTCTCGACGAGGAGCAGGCCCAGGCGCAGCTCGTCGCGATCGAGGTGATGGCGCTCGGCGAGCAGGCGAACTTCCTCGCGCTGTCGGTCGAGATCGAGATAGCGCACGGCGATGCGGGTCGGCGCGGCTTGCTCGGCGCGCACCAGGGTCTCGTGCAGGCGCCCCTCTAGCTCGTCGCGGGCCAGGCCCTCGCTGTCGCCGCTGAGCACGGTCAGCCGCACCGGCTGTGGCAGGGTCTGCAGCGTCGAGAGCAGCTCGGGTGACAGGGCGTGCTCGCGGGTCTGACTGAGATCGGCGCGCAGCGGATGCTGACTGCCGAGAACGTTGAGGCCGACGCAGCTGCACAGCAAAAGCAGCGACGACAGCAGCGCAGAAGCCCGCCCCCGTCGACCGCCGGGTCGCAGGCGCAGAAGGATCGTGGCGACCAGCAAGCACAGCGCGGTCAGGCTGCCGTGGTAGAGCAGGCGTCGGCTGTCGACGATGCCGCGGGCTAGCTCGTCCATGTGGCGAAACTGATGGGCGTACGACAGCACACCCCGCAGCCAGGGATCGACGCTGTAGGCATCGACGACCAGGCCCGATAGCAAAAGCAGGCTAAGCAGCACAAAGGTCAGGGTGGCGGCGATGAGCTGCGTCGGTGCGACCACCGAGGCCAGAAGACCAAAGGCGAGCGCGCTCTGCCCGGTGAGAAACACGCCGAGATAGCCGCACAGCGCCGAGCTGGGCAGGATTCGCGCCGCCTCGCCGCCCTCGCGCAGCAACCACAGGAGCGGCAGCCCCGTCGGCGCCCACAGCAGGGCATAGAGCAGGCTGGCTCCCAGGTGCTTGCCCAGGACGATCGCTCCCTCGGGTGCGCCGACGCTGAGCAACAGCTCGCGGGCTGAGCGACGCTCGGGGCCTTCGCCGGGGGCGGCAAACAGCCGCATGGTCAGGACGGCGATCAGAAACAGCAGAAAGAACCAGTACAGGAACGTGCCGCCAAACAGCGACGACAGGATCGTGCTGACGCTGGCTTGCCGGCTGTTTAGGCTGTCGAGCAGCAGCCAGAACGAATAGCTCTGCGACAGCAGAAACAGCGCCCACAGGATGTACGTGACCGGCGAGAGCAGGTACGAGAGCAGCTCTCGTCGAGCCAAGACGCAAGTCACGCGCAGCCAGGCCAGCATAGGCCCGCGGTTTTATCACGCCGGCTCAAGCCTGGGGCCCTCGGTGCACGCGGCATGCGCTAAGCGAGACAACCGCGGCGGCTGGGGTGCCGATAAGTCGGCGTGATGACTCGCCTTTCTCGGTTTTCGTCGTGTGCCTGGTCTGCCCATCGCGCGCTCTGTCGGCTGTGGCCGCGGTCGCGCGAGGCGGTCTTGGATCTGCTGTTTTCTCGTCGCTGCTCGGCCTGTGAGGGGCCAGAGCTGGCGCCGGACCTGCCCTTCTGTCCTGCCTGCGCGGCGACCCTGCAGCCGGTGCAGCCGGACCACGCCTGCCGTCGCTGCGCGATGCCGCTAGAGGCGTCGTTGGAGGCGGGCCGCGAGGTGCGCCGCTGCCGTCACTGCGCCGCCTGGCCGGCAGAGCTGTCGTCGGTGCGTGCACCCTTTGAGTACGGTGGAGCCTTGGCCGAGGCGATCATTGCCCTCAAATGGCAGGCTCGCGATGATCTGGCGCAGCCGCTGGCCCGGCTCTGGCTGCCGCTCTTTGAGTTGCGGCTGGCCGGCTGCGACGTCGTCGTGCCGGTCCCGCTGCATCCGCTTCGGCTGCGCGAGCGTGGCTATAACCAAGCTCACCTCTTGGCGCAGGCTGGCCTCGCCGCTCTGCCCGCGGCCCTGCGTCCGTCGCTGCTGCCGCAGCTTTTGCAGCGCCACCGTCCCGATCCTCCGACCCGACACGCCAGCCAGCAGGAACGCGTGCGTCGTACACGCGACGCCTTCTTCGCCCCGCAGCCGCGGCCGCTTACGGGAAAGCGGGTGCTGCTCATCGACGACGTGGTCACAACGGGAGCGACACTGTCGGCCTGCGCCCTGGCTCTGCACCGGGCCGGCGCCCGCCAGGTCACAGCGCTGACGCTGGCGCGCACCGTGTGAGCTAG
>DAORCZ010000293.1:0-8758 GCA_035345735.1 Pseudomonadota bacterium
CGTCCGTGTCCAGAACTTTTTTCGTTCAGACGAAAGAAACTTAATTCACTGGCAGCGGGGCGGCTCAATGTGCGGCGGAAAATCGTAGGATAGCATGCTCTGTTCTGGTGCGACGTCGCAGGCTTGGTAGCGCGGACATTACCGCTGGGGGTTAGCTCCTGCGATCAGGAACGGTTGGCGGACGCTCAGATTGAAACCGCCAATCGCGCTGAAGGTGCAGCGTCGTCTTGGTGCGGCTGGATCTGGGCGCGTCCTTGCCTGAGTGCTGCCTATCGCATGCGACGGTCTTAAGCAGCCGCTTCATAGCAGCTTCGGCAGAGTGGCTTGCGCATGGAGGTCGCGGCTTTGCGAGCGCAGTGGTGACAGCGCTCCTCAACATAGTCTTCGTCGGAATACTTCGACCAGGTCTTGTAGCAGTCGGGACAGAGCGGCTTGTCGAGGTTGCGTGCGATTTCGTCGCCGCAACGGATGCAGTGTCCCGCGCCCCGCTGCCGGGGCGTTCCTCGTTGCGGCTGACCAAGAGCGGGAGTCACCCGCAGACCGCCCCCGCCCCCCGTCGAATGCCGCAGCCGATCCTGTTCGGCCATCGCGATGAGGGATTCGCAGACCTTCAGCGCTTGTTGATAGCCATCGGGGTGTAGCTGTTTCAGCACGGTGACAGCAAACTCGACGGAATCTAGTGCCGAGCTCGCGAGAAGGTTCATCGAGGAGAGCACGGCCGCTTGTTCACTCAGGTAGACCTTGGCATGCAGGCGCTCTATGAAGCGCAGTGAACTTAGAAAGGGTCGCAGCGCACTCGCGGCCGCAGCGTGCCTTTCGCGCTCGTCGGCACCTCGCAGGATCAGATGGATCACGACACCGCGTGCGTGAGCACGTTCAATCGCCGCGGTCAGACCCCGCCATGGATCAAAGTATGGACAGGCGAGAACGAGTGCCTGCTGCGCACCGCTGATCAGGTTAAGGATGTCTTGCTGCACAGAACCGTGTGTGACGATCATCGAGACACTCTCCCAGGCTGGGCACCCAACAACGGACTTACATCGGAGGCGTTGAAGAGGTCAATCTGCGGAGGTGCCCCCTGGGCTACTCCTAGGCGACAGCCGGCAGCCCGAGAGCAAGCACGGTGGCTGAAGCTGTCGCTGGAAGTAGCGTCGTGGCGTTCAGGGCTGGCGCGCCGACTTAGACTAGGAGAGAGGGGGGCGGGAGACGGAATCAGATGCGGTCGAACGGCCGTGTTGGGGAGGTGCGGCTGGGAGCGTGCGTTATCTGGCTTGATGGGAGTGCTTGTCGCCGACCCGAGCGGTCGCACATGGCATCGAGAGGGACACGACGTCTTGTCCTCTGAATTCATCGGCCAGTCGCCCAAGCGCTACCGCTCGCGCCATCTCGCTCCGCCGCCCCTCAGTACCCCCAAACCTCATGCGCCAGCGGCGCAGCGTTCAGAGTCTTCCGACTCGCTTGCCAGCGTGGGAGGTGTTTGTCCATGAGCGCGTGGAAGTGGTCGTCGTGGTGGCGGACTAGCAGGTGAACGAGCTCGTGGACGATCAGGTATTCGAGGCACTCGGGTGGCTTCTTCACCAGCTCGAGGTTTAGCCAGATGCGGCGGGCGGTGGGGTTGCACGAGCCCCACTTGGTTTTCATCTTTTTGATGCCCCAGGCTTCGACGGAGACACCGAGGATTCCTTGCCACCGTTCGATGAGGGGCGCGGCGAGTGCTCGGAGGCGTTCGCGATACCAGTGCGCAAGGACTCGCTCGCGCTGCTCGGTGGTCATGCCGGGTGACCCGCGCAGCTCTAGGGTGTTGCGGTTGCGGAGGGTGACTTCGCTCTTGCCCTCAGCCGTCGATACGGCGAGGCGATAGCGGCGGCCGAGGTAGTAGTGGCTCTCGCCGGCCAGCAGCTCGCGCTTGGACTGACGGGCTTGGCCTGCAAATGCGGCCTGCTGTCGGCGAATCCAGCGCAGCTTGCCGATGACGGCGATGCGCACGGCTTCATCCGAGACGGCCAGGGGCACGGCGACGCGCACGCGGCCGTCCGGGGGATAGACGCCGAGATGAAGATTCTTGATCCCCTTGCGGACGACCGAGACCCAAATGCCGCTGACAAGAAGCTCGTGCGACTCAGTAGTCATTCTGGCTTTTGGCGAGCGCCAGCGTGCGGTCGATCTTGCCGGGGTCGTCACCCAGGACGCCCGCGATGGCCTGCCGCACGCGCTTGGCCTTCAGTTTGTTGTCGCGCCAGCCGTCCTGCATGCTGGTCCGCACCGCTTGGTCGACGCGCAGCGCGGTGGCCTCGTCGCGGTCAAGGTTGTCGTACAGCGCTCGCAGAGCGGGCTTATCGATCGACGCTGGGTAGCCTCCGGCGTGGGGTCCGCCCTTGGCCTGCCGGGTCAGCTCGACGATTTTTTCGAGGTACGTTTGGTAGTCGACCGCCTGCTGCTTGCGCTGCGCGATGAGCGCGTCGAGCAGCTCGGACATGTTTTCGTAGTACTTCGGGTTGATGGGCGACTCGTCGATGATCAGCTTGCGGACGTTGTTCTCGATGGTCTCGGCGGCGGCTTTCTCTTTTTCGCGGATCGCTTGCGGCAAGGCCTTTACCGCCTGAACGCCGCGCTCGACGATCAGCTGCACCAGCGACAGGTCGTCGAACTCGGACACCTTCTCGCTCTCCTCGGCACGGATGTACGTGTCGATCAGGTGGCGCATGGCCGGCTCGTACTGCTTCAGGTCAATGGCATCGCCGCTGTGCAGCTTCACCTGGCTGCGCAGGTTCTCGTAGAACGTGACCTCGGCCTTGATCGCGGCGGTCTCGGAGTTGGTGTAGCCGGCCTCGGTCATCTCACCGGCCAGGTTCGCGTAGGCACGCACCAGAGCCGCCGTCAGCTTGTACAGCGCCAGGCGCTGCGGCTCGTTAGCCTTGAGCTGGGCTGCGTTGCCGTGATCACTCGACGAGAAATAGCGATAAAACGCCTGGTCATCGCGCGGCGGCTCTACCGGCTCGCAGAGCGCCCGCACGGCCTCTAGCGCTTCCTCTAGCCGCTCCTTGGCCTTGCCCAGGCGGTCCTTCAGCAGGCCGGCCACGTCTTCCTTGTCGTAGCTGTCGAATGCACCCCCGGTGTACTGATCGAAGGCCCCCTCCAGACGCGGAAACAGGTCTTTGTAGTCGACGATGGTGCCGAACTCTTTGTCGTCGCCGTCCAGCCGGTTGACGCGGCAGATAGCCTGGAACAGGCCGTGGTCCCGCATCTTCTGGTCGATGTACAGGTACGTCGCCGGCGGCGCATCGAAGCCGGTCAGCAGCTTGTCCACCACGATCAGCAGCTTCATCTGCCCCGGATCGTCGATGAACTTCTTCTTCACCGCCTTCTCGAACGCCTCTACTTTGCCCACCGCTTTCTCGGCGGGTTCGTCAAACCAGTCGGCGAGCATCTGGCGATAGATGGAGTATTTGTCGAGAGCTTCCGTCGCGCCTTCGCCGCTCTCCTCGCCCTTGATGTCGGCGGTGCTGGGGACGTAGGAAGTCACGATGGCGCACTTGCCAGCGAGCGCAGTCTTGGCGAAGAGCTCGTAGAACTTGCACGCCTCGTAGATGCTGCCGGCCACCAGCATGGCGTTGCCGTGACCGCTTTGCAGACGGTCTTTCGTCTCCATGTCCAGCAGGATGTCGTTCCTGATGGCCTCTAGCCGCGACTGGCTCGACAGCACTTTCTGCATCGTGCCCCAGCGAGCTTTGAGCTGGGCCTTGGCCAGCGGGGTCAGGCCCCGGGTCTTGGCCTCGAACCACTGGTCGATCTTCCTCTGCGAGGTGATGCTCTGGTCGATGTCGCGCGCCTCATACCGCAGGTCGAGCACCACGCCATCCTTCACCGCCTCGTCGAACTTGTAGGTGTGGATGTAGCGACCGAAGATCTCGATGCTCTTCTTCTTGTCGGCCTTGAGCAGCGGCGTGCCGGTAAAGCCGATGAAGAGCGCGTCCGGCAGGATGCCCATCATCGTCTCGTTCAGGGCGCCGGACTGGGTGCGGTGGCACTCGTCCACGAACACGAACAGGTTGCCCTTGGGGCGGAAGTCCTTGGGCAGCGACTTCTTCAGCTCCGCGACGTAGCGCTTGATGTCGTCGTCTTCCTTGCCGTCTTCCTTGCCGTCTCCCTTGCCGCCGAACTTGTGGACCAGTGAACACATCAGCGCGGGCTCGACGGGATTCTTAAGCCGCTGGCCGGCCAGAGCCGCGATCAAGTCAGCGCCGGACTTGGTGCGGTAGATCTCCTCGCTGACGCCCTTGAACACTTTCTCGATCTGCTCGTCGAGCTCCGTGCGGTCGGTGATGATCAGGACGCGGGATTCCTTGACGTTCTCGCGAATCCACTTCGCCAGCCACACCATGGTCAGGCTCTTGCCGCTGCCCTGCGTGTGCCACAGGATGCCGCCCTCGCGACGGCGGATATGATCCTGCGCGGCGCGCACACCGAAGTACTGGTTGGGGCGGCACAGCTTCTTGGTGCCGGCGTCAAAGACGATGAAGTCGTGGATCAGCTGAAGGAACCGACGCTTGTCGCAGATCTGCAGCAGCGCGCGATCCAGGGGCGTGTAATCCGGGCGATAGTCTTCGGCCGTCAAGTATCGCGTCGCCGGGGGATCGCCGGGCTTCCAGCCGGGACGCTCTTCCTTCCAGGTCAGGAAATACTTTTCGGGGGTCTCGATCGTGCCGTAGCGCAGCCCCTCGGTGTCGCTGCCGGCCATGACGTACTGCATGGTCGAAAAGAAGGGCTGGATGAATTCCTTCTTCTGGTTATCGAGGTTCTGGCGGATGCCCTTGGCCACCGATGTGTTCGAGCGCTTGAGCTCGAGGACCCCGAGCGCGATGCCGTTTACGTACAGCACGATGTCGGGCCGCTTGTCGTGCGCCTTGGGGTCGGCCGCCTTGACCGTGACTTCCTCGGCGATGGCGAAGCGGTTCTTCTCCGGCGTCTTCCAGTCGATCAGCCAGACCGTCTCGTTATGCGCCCCGACATCCGCCTTCACCTTCACGCCGTAGCGCAGAAGCTCGTAAACGCCGCGGTTGCGGTCATACAGGCTCAGGCTGGTGTTGCCCGCGACCTTGACGACCTCGGCGATGGCGCGGCGCATGACCGTGTCGCCGTCCTCGCGCTCGGCAAAGCCCTGATACGCCCACAAGAAGTGCTCGAGCTGACCCTCGACGAGGATGTTGCGGTTGTCGCCCTCGCTCAGGTTGCCGAGGTGCTCATAGCCCAGCTCATCGACGAACAACCGGGCGACGCGCCGCTGCGTGCGTCTCTCCACATCGCCGATGCCGCTCATACCAGGCGCGTCCTTCCGGTGAGCAGCTCCTGCATCATTCCCTGCTTGAGCAAACGGGTTTTGTCGCGGCGCTGTTCGAGGGCGGTGAGTTCGGTGTCCATGTCCGTGAGAATGGTCGCGATGGCGCTTTGCTCGGCCGATTCGGGGAGCTTCACCTGCACACGGCCAAGGGATGAGGCGCTGATGTGGACCACGGCATCGCCCTGTCCATAGCTCGCCTTTTGGGCAACGACTGGCGTGGTATTCAACAGGTACCCTAGGAACACTGGATCGCAGCCGGTCGGGCGGAGGATGACGATATCGCCGCCTGCGTAGGCCTCCACCTGATCCACGAACACAACGGCCTTGCCAATTTCCTCCTTGGTCTCTCCAGAGCCTGCGAAGAGTACGTCGCCTGCGTGCAGGCGGGTGGCCGTTGCTGCGACGTCTCTGGCGATCCAGGAGTTGAACCTGCGGACAACATCATTGTGGTGCGTGTAGATCTCTCCGTACCTGACACACGGCAATTCGCCAGACCGGGCCTCTTCCTTCTTGATCCCGCGCCCCTTGATGAATCGACCGATGTCGGCGAGGCGCTTCGTCTCCCACTTCCCACTGAAGCCCGGCAGGCGGGTCTGGCCGGTGAGGAGCTGCTGCATGGCGGCCTGCTTGAGGTCGCGCTTCTTGGCGATGAGCCGGTCCAGCGCGCCGAGCAGCGCATCCACATCGCTCAGCGCTGATGCGATGGCTTGCTGCTCGGGGAGGGGGGGGAGCAGTACCTGGAGGTCACGAAACACCGGCATGTAGATGGTGTTCAGTGTGCTGCCCGCCTTGAGTCGTTTCCATTCAGGAGCAAGGAAGCGAAATAGGTGGACGAGAAAGTGATTGTGAACTCGGTCGCTGCAGACGTAGTTGGCGAAGTCCTGGCTCGTCGCCATCGAGCGGCCCATGACAGTCGCCTTGCCAACAGTGGCGGTCCGCGAAAAAACGACGGTTCCCCTGGGGAGAAGTCGCGCGGACGAATTGGCGAGGCCAAGCTCTCCGATGGTCTGCGCAGTATCAAAGATCTCGGGAACGTCGAGCCCGTCAGTGTCGTGGAGAGAAATCCACGGAATGTCGCCCTTCCAGTAGTCGGGGCAATGCCGGCTCGGCGTGTGGCCGCTCTCAAGAGTCGCTACATCAATGAGACGTACTAGCCCCCATCTTTCTGGCACTCGAGTCGGGAACGGCTGTACGCGGCCGATCTGCCATCCAGCGAGAATGTCGCGTTCCTCACGTTCCGCGATGGATGTCTTCACAGCATCGCCCCCATCTTCCTGAGATGAGCGTCCACTTGAAGGCTTAACTTGGCCGCGTGGGTAGCCACATCCGAAAGCGGCGTTGCGTACCGCTCTCCAAGAAGTCGCAGTCGGCCACCTAGCGTATTTGACACGCCGTCCAGTTCGCCTTGGACTGAGGACTCGAGCGTGGCCAGCCACTTGTCCTGAACGACGAGAACCTTGATGTCGTCCTCAGTCAGCTTGCCGTACTTGGCAGCGACTTTCGCAACAAGCTCTTCCTGCGCAGACTTGGCCTTGGCGCTGAGCGCCAATTCTTTGTCGGCAAGGGCCAGGTACTCGCCAAGCACCTTTCGCTCCTCGGCAGCGTCGCGATCGAGGCCGATTGCCTTGAGTCGCGCAGCCACTGAAGCCTTCGTCAGCTTGTCCTTGTCGTTCTTGGCTTCCGCAAGAAGTCCGTCTTCGCAACCGTGTTCCTCGGCCAGCTCTTCCAGGGCCTGCGACACCGCAGCGGCCTCTGATTCCAGCTTGTCGATGGCAGCCTGCTCGGTGGCGAAGTACCTGGCGATCAGCAGCGCGGGCGGAATCAGCTCGGCCTTGAACTTCTGCTTGCCCAGGGTGAAGTCGGGCTTGTCTTTGGACTTCTTGTCCTTGTCTTCGACCATCAGCCTGGGCTTGGCGGCGTCGCGCCAGCCGTCGCTGGCGATCAGGTAGACGTCGTCCTGCATCGACTCGGCCCAGTAGTCCATCAGGTGCTGGTAGATGTCGTAAGCGTCAAGCAGCTTCGCGTTCTGGAACGTGCTCAGAAGCTCCTCGGCCAGCGACTCGATCAGGACCTTGGGCTTGTCGCCTTGCTGGATGCCGACAAGCCGCGGCGTGACGGCGGCTCGCCACGTGGCGAAGAGCTTCTGGGTCTGGCTGCTCCAGTCGGTGAACTCGGCGTGGCCGAAGATGGTGGTCTTGATGTCGGCGGCCGCGACGTTGAGATCGCTGTAGCCAGGGCGGCCGGCCTTCTTGAACAGCGCCTCGCGCACGCCGGGGAACACGTTCCAGTAGCGCTGCAGCGCGTCCAGGTCGCGGTCGGGGATGCCGCCGCGCAGGTGGCCGTCGATGTCCTGAATGTCCTCGGGCTCGCTGGAGTCGATGTAGCGCGGCAGGTTCAGGTTGAAGTCGTTCTTGGGGTCGCTGATCTCGTCGAAGGGGACCATCCGCGAGTAGCGCGGGATCTCAAGCTGGCGGGTGAACGCATCGACGATCTTGTGGATGTCCTGGGCCCGAAGGCGGTTCTTGTTGCCATCTTTGATGAAGCCCTTGGAGGCGTCGATCAGGAAGATGCCCTTGCGGGCAGCGGCGCCTTCCTTGTCCAGCACCAGGATGCAGGCGGGGATGCCGGTGCCGTAAAACAGGTTCGCCGGCAGGCCGATGATGCCCTTGATGTAGCCGCGCCGGACGACCTCGCGACGGATGGTCGCCTCGGCGCCACCCCGGAACAGCACGCCGTGCGGCAGAATCACCGCGCCTTTGCCGGTGCTCTTCAGGCACGCGAGGATGTGCAGCAGGAAGGCGTAGTCGCCGTTCTTCTGCGGCGGAACGCCGAAGGCAAAGCGGCCGTACTGGTCATTTTCGGGGTCGAAGCCGTTGGTCCAGGCTTTGGTCGAAAACGGCGGATTGGCGACGACGAAGTCGAAGGTCTTTAGCGCCCCGGTCCAGTCGTCCTTGAAGTACGGCGCAGACAGCGTGTTGTCCTGCCAGATCTCGCCCGTCGGGCAGTCGTGCAGGATCAGGTTCATGCGGGCCAGCGCCTTGGTGGCGTTGTCCATCTCTTGGCCGTACAGCGCAAGGTCCAGGCCGGTGGCGCTCTTGGCCTCGTCGTGTGCCTTGAGCAGCAGCGAGCCCGAGCCGCAGGTCGGATCGTGGATGGTCTGGCTCGCGCTCCGGGCGCTGCCGACGCCGATGACCTTGGCCATGATGCGCGAGACCTCGGCCGGCGTGTAGAACTGCCCCTTGCTCTTGCCACTTTCGGTGGCGAAGTGGCGCATCAGGTACTCGTAGGCGTCGCCCAGCAGGTCATCGCCCTCGGCGCGGTTGCCGCGGAAGTCGAGGGCGGGGTTGTCGAAGATGGCGACCAAGTTCGACAGCCGGTCCACCATGTCCTTGCCCTTGCCCAGCTTGTCGGCGTCGTTCC
>DAORCZ010000294.1:0-8755 GCA_035345735.1 Pseudomonadota bacterium
GCCCGCGTTGTCGAGCGCGTGCAGCTTCACATCATCTCGCCGCATGGCGTGGCGCACCTGTGGGGCACCGAGGGCCATCGCTTCGTGATGTCGCGCTCGGTCGATGCGAACACCCGCGAGCTTGTCGCGACGATGCTGGTCGCTCGTCGCAAGGGCACGATCTTTTTCTTCACCGGCCGCTACAACAACGTGCGCCATTCGACGATCGAACAGACGGTCGACTTCGATCAGCCGGCCGGCAGCGATCCGGCCCAGAAGTGGTTCGCGCAGTTCGCCTTTCCGCCGCCGAGTTCGTTTAAGCCGCTCGCCTTCCATCACATCGCCAACTTCGTGGTGGCCAAGGAGCATCGCGGCAAGCGCCTGTCGCGCGTGTTTCTGGATGCGCTGCTGTTCAAGTACGCGCGTGACCGCATGGAAGCGGAGGGGCGGCCGATCGAGCACTCGCAGCATCTGCTGTGCGGCCGGGGCTTCTGGCAGATCGGCGATCCGCCGTGGCTTGTGCGCATGGAGCGCCTGGGCTTTTCGCTGCGCTGGGGCGCCGAGAGCTTCTTTATCGAGCAAGACTGGGCTCCGCTGCCGGCCATCCACGACGAGGCGGGGCGGCCGATCTCGAACCTCGACTACAACCGCTCATTCGGGCTGCCGGGGCGCTACCAGGGCACAACGCCGCCGCCTGACCCCGCGGGTCTACACCTGCCTGCGCGCGTACCCGAGGTGGTCCGCCTGGCCCAGGACCCGCGCGCCAAGCTGCAGTACTTCCAAACCCTGTTTCCTTTCACATGAACGACGCCATTGTTAGACGTCCGCGCTCCATCGCTGACCAGAAGATCGCTGCCTTTACTGGCGAGGGCGCCTATCACGGCTCGACCAAGCCACGGCCGTCACCGGCCCAGTCCGCGCCGCCCACCCCCATCGCCCTGGTCGAGGAGATGCGACCGACGACGCTGGAGGCCTACGCCGCCGCCGGCACCCGCAGCATCGGCGAGTTTGTCGCCACCTTTCCGAACCGCTACGAGGTGAAGGCCAGCCTGCCGGTGCCCACCCAGGACGAGATCGCAAACGACGGCGTGACCTTCTGCTGGTGCCCCATCGAAGAAGCCATCGCCGAGGCCGGGCCGCTGTCGCGGCGGGTGCTGCTGGAGATGCAGAAGCACCTGCAGCACAAGAAGCGCTTCGTCTACATCGATTCGAAGATCCAGTGGTTTCAGGCCGGCGATACGCCGGTCGATAGCCGGCACTGGCACGTCGACGGCAGCATCGCGGTGCGCGACGAGCGCGTCGGGGCGCTGGGGCATCGCCTGCTGCACGATATGCGCGCCCGGCTGCAGGGCTCGGCGGCGCCGCCGACCTATCTTGCGTATCAGTCGTCCACGCACTGCGCGACCCAGTTTGCGACGGCGAAGGTGTCGCTGGCGATGCCCGACTTGATCCCCGATTTCGACGACTTTGACCGCCGCGTGCGGGCGCTGGCTCCCCCTTGCGAGTCGCAGCCGGCCGCCTCGATCGTGGCGTTCGACGGTCTGTCCCTGCACCGCGCGGTCGCCGCCCAGGCCGCGGGCTTCCGCCTGTGGATCCGCTGCAGCGAGAGCGATCACGAGGTCCGGCTAAACCCATCGCTGATCGACTGCTACGGCACGGTGTTTCGCCCGACAGGCAGCTAGGTTCCGCGTCGGGGATGGCGCGCACCGGCCTCGCGATTTTTGGCCTGCGGCTAGTCGTCGGCGGCGTGCAGCAGGGTCTCCAAGCGGTTGCCGGCGGCGCGGTGGGTGAGGATCTGCTCGATGCGCTCGATAAGGACGCTGGCGGCTTCGACGGGGGGCAGGCCGCGCTCGTAGATGTTGGAGAGGACGGTGTACTCGAAGCGGATGTCGGGGTGACCGCTGGCGAGTGCCGCGGCGGCCTGGGCGGCGGGATCGCTGAGGTGATAGACGAAGTAGGCGGACAGGCTGGTGGCGGCGTCGGCATCGCCCCCGGGACGCTCGCCCAGGAGGAGGACGATGAGCTGGGTATGCAGCGCCCGCGCGAGTGGCTCGGCGAGCTTGACGCGACCATAGGGCACGGCGATTGGTGGGCCGGAGCGCAGACCTTTTTTGCGGAGGCCATCGCAGAGGATGGGCCAGATCGACGGCAGGTTGGCGTGCACCGCAGCGGCGCTGAGCCCGTCGGAGACCACGATCTGCACCTGCGTGTCTTCGGCGCACAGGGTCGCCGCACTCTCGGTCGAAAGGGCTGCACCGAGCGCCGGCGAGTTGAGGTGCGCTTCCTTGTTGCGGGCCGCGGTGTGCACGATGCGAAAGCGATCCAGCGACTGCACCAGCCCCAGATCGAGCTCGGTGTAGATCGCGGCGCGCGACAGCGCCTGGTGCAGACGGATGCTGCGGCTGGTGCGATCCGGCGGTCGCGGGCCGGCCGATTCCGCCTCGTGCAGCGACGGGGTGGCGCGGCGCAGGGCCGCCAGCTCGCCGGGTGAAGAACAGAACGGACGCGGGTCGCCCCAGACCTCGCCGCGACCGATGCCATCATCGGCCAGGATGCCGCGCGCGACCGCCCAGGCGCGATGCTCGGGCGTGGTGGTTTTTGCGTGGAGCTCGCGCAGGGTCTGATCGTCGTGACCGCTGGTGTCGAAATAGGCCAGCATGCGGTCGGTGTTCAGGTGCACATCCATGTAGTAGTTGGCACCGGCGGTGGTCAGAAGCCCCGTCGCCATCTGCTGCCCTTCCAGGTTGATGTGCGAGTGCAGCGTGTAACAGGGCGCCATCCCCATCGGCAGGCCCAAGAGCTTGCCCATGAAGTGATCCTGCAGGTTCGAGACGATCATCTCGTGGTTGTCGCGATGCGTCTCGGGCCCGATGAAGCCGGTGACGTTGTTCACCATGAACGGATCCCAGCGACGAGCCAGGCCGTAACACAGGGCCTCGGTGGTGGTCATGTCGATGCCGTGGTGCTTGCCGTAGGTGAACTCGCTGCCCTGGCCGGTCTCGAAGTAGGTGAACTGCTCGGCTTGCCGCGCAAGCGCGCCGCGCTCGGCCATCGCGCGGTAGGCCTCGTCAAGCAGCGCCACCGAGATGTCGAACTCGGTCCGGTTGGTCTGCTCGGTCCCGGCCAGGCTCTGAAACAAGATGTCGATCGGCACGCCGCGTCCGAGGCAGGCAAGCTGCGTTTTTACATGCGACAGCACGCAGGTCTGGGTCGGCACGCCGGTGCGCTCGCGCGTCTTGTCGAGGAGGGTGAGGAGCGCGGTGACGTTCTGCACGGTATCGACCGCTGGATTGATGCCGAGCAGGGCATCGCCGGCGGCCATCGACAGGCCGATGTAAAGCAGCATCAAGATGCCGCGCGGATCGTCGCTGGGGTGGTTCGGCTGCAGGCGCGACGACAGCGTGCCGGGCTGGCCCAGCTGGGTGCGCGCACGGGTCGGACGACGGATCTTCGCCGCGGCATAGATCAGCTCGTGCACATCGAGCAGCTTGGCGAGAGCGGCGGCCATGACGCCGGTGAGTCCGCGGCCGAGCATCGCGGCCTGGCTTGGATTGGCGGCGAGCAGGCGGTCTTTGAGCTCGCCCAAGCGCAGGTCGGCGAGCGAGGAGAAGATCGCGTGATCGATGTCGTAGTTCACGCGCATCACCTCATCGATGCCGCCGCGATCGTCGGTCAGCGGATGATCAAAGAGGTGCTGCAGCGTCAACTCAGAGAGCAGGCCGCGCGCTGCTTCGCGCTCGACTTCCGTGTGGGCGGCGAGCCCTGCGTGGCGCTCACCGGCCTTGCTGTAGTCGGCGGCACCGAGCAGGTGCTTGAGGCCGCGGAAGCGATAGTCGGTGCCGGCCACGGAGCAGGTGTAGAGCACATCGGGGCGGGGCGCTGGGACGTGGATGCTGCCGACGGGGGAAAGGGCTGCGGTCACAGGCGACTCCTTCCGTAGAACGAGAGAGGGACGACGGTGTGCCGGCGGCGTCCGAGGGTCACAAACTGCGCGGCGGGGACGCGGATCTCGTCCAAGACGATGAGCCGGCCGGGTCGGTTGCCCCAATCCGTGGCGTAATTACCCAGCGTTTTGCCGCCGTTGCCGTCGAGGATGATGACGACTGGCGGGGCATCGGCCATCGGCAGAAACGAGCGCAGGCGCTGGCCCAGCGCAACCGCCGAAGCGGTGGGCATGCCACACAGGGCGATGCAGGCCCCCGTCGCTGCCCGTCGGGCCAGAGCGAATGCGGCGGCCAGTTCGGCGTCGGTTGCGGTGTAGGGGAGCGTGGCGACGACCGGCAGATCAGCCAGCGGCAGCAGGCCGGGATCGGGTAGATAAAGCGTCGATCCCGAGACCTCGACGTTGTGCAGCGCCAGGCCACACACCGTCGCCCGCCCCAGCATCTGCGGCCGCGTGGAGTGCACATCGCGCGCGAGGATCGGCGAGGCCAGGATGTGTGCCGCGAGCTCGCCCCCCAGGTCGCCAAACGCCGTCGGGGACAACGAGACGGGCAGCGCGTCCGACGCGGCGACGGGGTGGCGGAACAGCTGCTGACGGGCCTGATATATCAGCTCGCCGACGCCACCCGAAAAGACCACGGCTGCATCGCGCCGGCCGGGCTGGTCGGTATGCAAAACGACGCGCTCTTCAAGCTCGGCCACGAAGCTGCGACACAGGGCCGCGACTTCAGGCGGGCTGAGCTCGCGCCCGATGGCGTTTTCGATTCCCAAGCTGGCCAGCCGCTGCCCCCCGACGGGCGAGGCCGCGATCAAGCGATAGCTCCCCGGCACAAAGCGCAGGTGCCGCGCCCCGACCTGCAGCACGTCGGTCAAGAGCACGGTGTCGCCTCGGCCGAGCGCCAGGTTGCTGGTCCCGCCGCCGATATCGAGGTTCAGAAAGAGGCGCGCCGGATCCGCCTGACAGAGCGCCGCGCAGCTGCCAAAGAAGGCCAGCCACGACTCTAAGTGGGGGTCTTGCGTCGTCGCCACCAGCCCGGCCGAGATGCGTTCCTGCACCAGCCGCCGTACCGCCGGGGCCTGCGCAGTGTTGGCTGCCAACCCGGTGACGATGGCTCCGCCCCCGGCAAGCTGCGCCGGGGTCAGCCCGGCTTCGGCCAGCCAGCCGTCGATCAGCCCAGCCAGCGCGTCGATATCCAGATCGTCGCCGACAAACGGCGTAAACACCGGCTGCGAGCGATAGCAGAGCTCTCCGCCGCAGAGCTCCATGCGTCCGCTGACACAACGGCTGCGCACCTGCGCGACCGCCGCCACGGCATGGCAGGTTGTCGATCCGACATCCAGACCGAAGAGGACGAGCGGACCCATCGGCCCCGTTTAACACAGAACTTCTGACCGGGAATTTTTGACCGGGAGCTTTTGACCGGGAACCGCTGACCGGGAACCGCTGACCAGGAAGACCTTGGCTGGACAGAGGACGGGCGGAGGCGTGCCTTTTGCAAGTGATCCGGTGTGGATGCGTGTGCCGCTAGGTGACCGGGGCAGGGGCGCGGCCCTGAGCTGGCGGGGGGCGGGGAGGCGCGATTTTACTCACCGTTTCGGCGCTCCCCCCGATTGACGGAATGGGCTGGCTTGGGTTTTGATCGTGCCCAATGACCACACGTCTTATGACGTTGCTAGTGGGCCTGCTTGGGCTCTCTGGGCTCAGCTGCGACCACCGGGCGGCAACCGCGACCGGGCTGCCGGTGCTGTATGTCCCGCCTGATGCCCCGACGGAAGAGCCGCCGCCGGCCCCGCTGCTGGGCGAGACCAATCCACCGCCGGTCAGCAAGCCGACCCCATCCGCCACGGCAGATGGCGGGGTGGGCAGCGAGGGCAAGATCGCACCGCCGGGCGAGCCCGTGAAGACCGCCGATCCCGTCCCAGCCAAGAGCCCCAAGGTCGGCTCGGGCGAGACCGGCACCGAGATTGCCTGCGATGGCGAGGCCCCAAGCGGCATGGTGTGCATCCCCGGCGGGCCGTTCTGGCGCGGTGCTGACGATGGCAAGCCCGACGAGAAGCCCCGCAATCGGGCGGTCGTCTCGCCGTTTTTCCTCGACACCTACGAAGTCACCAACGACCAGTATTTCCGCTGCGTCGAGGCCGGTCGCTGCGACCCGCCCATCAAGTACTACCCGCTGTTCGCCCACGCCAAGCAGCCGGTCGTCGCCGTGAGCTGGTACGAGGCCTACGACTTCTGCAAGTTCGCCGGCAAGCGCCTGCCCACCGAGGCGGAGTGGGAAAAAGCCGCCCGCGGCCCCAACGGCGACGTCTATCCCTGGGGCAACCAGCCGGCCACCTGCGACAAGGCCAACTACGAGCACCCGCTCGGCGCCAAGGGCTGCGGCACCGGCATCACCTCGGCAGTCGGCAGCCGGCCCCCCAACCGCTATGGCCTGTACGATATGGCCGGCAATAGCTGGGAGTGGGTCAACGACTGGAAGAGCGACTGCTACGCCGGCTGCAGCAAGCCCTGCGGCGAAGACTGCGCCGGTCCCGACCCCAAAGGCCCCTGCGGTGGCGGTCCCGGTCGCTGCCCCGGCTATCACGAAAAGATTCTCAAAGGCGGCTCCTGGTATTTCACTGCCGAGCGCATGCGCGGGGCCGAGCGCCGCGGCGTCCCCCCCTCGAACCGCGGCCCGCACCGCCTGGGCTTCCGCTGCGCCAAGAGCGTCCACTAGCCGATTCCTCTGGCCGATTCCTCTGGCCGATTCCTCTGGCCGATTCCTCTGGCCGCCGCCTCGCGACCCTCTCCCTCATCCCGGCGGCGGTCTGCGCGGTCTCCCGGGTTACAATCGCTGCGGGTTTTTGTGGTCTGTGCTGCGGCACGGGCCCCCACGTCGGAGACCATGGCAAGGAGTCGGCAATGCTTTATGGACTGTGGCTGATGATTCTCGGTGCGCTGGCGGTTCCCAACCTCATCCTCAAGAAGCCTGAGCTGAAGCCAACCTTGGACAAGATCACGCCCTACCAGGGCTGGATCGGCGCGATCTCGGCGCTGTGGGGGCTGTGGCGGCTGATCTGGTCGCTGCTCAACATTGGGCTTATGGGCAACGCCTTCCTGTGGTGGGTGACGGTCACGGCGACCAATGCCCTGGTGCTGGGGCTGGGACTCTTGCTCGGGGTCGGTACGCTCAAGACCTTCATCAAGAACGGCGAGGCGCAGGCCAAGCTGGATGAGACCGTGGTCAAGCTCGCGCCCTACCAGGGCAACCTGGGCATCGCCGCCTTGATCATGGGTGTCGTCTGCATCGTCGTTTCGATCATGCCTCGCTAGCCCCTGCATGCACCGCAACGGCCTCCTGCTTCCCGTCCTGTTTGGCTGCTTGCTACGGCTGGCTCCGGCCCAGGCCCAGCCCGCGCCGGCTAGCCGTAACTGCGTCGACCATCCCGCCTGCTTGGCCCTGTTCGAACAAGCGCAGCAGCAGTCGCGAGCCGGCCAGCTTGCCGAGGCGCTGCGCAGCTACTCGCTGGCCTATCAGGTGACGCCCGATCCGCGGCTGTCGTTCAGCATGGGTCGCGTGCTGCAGAAGCAGGGCCGGCCCGCCGATGCCCTGCCACACTACCGCCAGTTCATCGACTCCGACGTCGAGGACGAGGAACAGAAAACCACGGCGCGCAGCTACCTTGCGCAGTGCGAAGCCGCGCTGCCGCCGCCGCCGCCAGTCACGCCCCCGCCAGCCCTCAGCCCTGCCGTGGTGACGCCGGCCAGCGTGCCGGTCTACCGACGCTGGTGGTTCTGGACGATTCTGGGCACGGCCGCCGCCGCCGGGATCGCGGGGGGCATCGCAGGTGGCGTCATCGCGGAACAGAACCGCCTGCCGGCCCTGACCTTTCGTCCGTTTGAGTGATGCCCGAAGGAGGTCCCATGTCGCAGAAGTCGCTCGCCTGTTCTGCCTTGCTGCTCCTCGGCGGGCTCCTCGTTTCGGCCTGCGGCCCCAGCGAGTCGGCGCTCTCGGTGCGCGTGCTGGACTGGCCCGCCGAGGCGACCGGGCTGCGCGTGCTGACGCAGTTTGGTGACCAAGCCAAGCCCGCGTTCTTCGTCGAGCCCGGCGTGTCGGACTTTGCAGTCTATGTCCCGACGGGGCAGGCCGGTCGGCTGGTCTTGGATGCGATGGTGCAAGATGCCGCGGGCTGCGACATCGCCGGCCAGCTGACGCACGTTGATTTCAGCGAGGGGCCAGCCATCCAGCGCATCGAGCTTGCCCTGCGCCCCTACGAGTCGAAGCACTGCCCGGTGCGGTCGTTTAGTCGCTTGGAAAAGGTGTGGATGGATCGCACCGACAACGCCTGGACCGTCGGTGATGGCGGCACCGTCCTGCGCTGGAACGGCAAGGCCTGGCTCTCGATGCTGTCCGGGCACAGCGAGTTCGTCACCAGCCTGTGGCCATCGCCGACTGGCGAGGTCTGGGTGGTGGGTTCGGCGGGCCTGATCCTGCGCTGGGACGGCAGTCGCTGGAACCAGTACCCCGGTGGCGTCTCCATCGCGCTCAACGAGATCTGGGGCAGCAGCGAGGATGATCTGTGGGCGGTCGGCTCGCAGGGCACGGTGCTGCGCTACGCCGGGCGCACGTGGGACCCGGTTCCGATCCCCACGCTACAAAACCCCACCGCCGCCACCTTGTTCGATGTCTGGGGCAGCCGTCGCGACGATGTGTGGGTGGTTGGCCTGCCCACGGCCATCTTTCACTTTGATGGCACCACCTGGTCAGCGCCCTATCCGGTGACGCTGCCGCCGCGCCGCGACTCGATGCCTTGGGTGCCACGCAACATCAACACGGTCTACGGCAACCCGGCC
>DAORCZ010000295.1:0-8747 GCA_035345735.1 Pseudomonadota bacterium
AGGTTGAGCAGTACCTGACCCATCCCATCGAGATGGCGATGAACGGTCTGCCCGGCGTCACCGAGATCCGCAGCGTCAGCCGCACCGCGGTGTCCGCGGTCACCGTGATCTTCGACGACGATCGCGATGTCTGGTTCTGCCGTCAGCTGGTCAACGAGCGCCTCAAGAACGCCGAAGCCGACATCAACCCGATGTACGGCCGGCCTGAGCTGGCTCCGGTGTCGACCGGACTCGGCGAGATCTATGAGTTCTATCTGGAATCGACCGACGGCAAGCACAGCCCGATGGAGCTGCGCACGCTGCTCGACTGGGAGGTCGCGCGCCGCCTGCGCTCGGTGCCTGGCGTCATCGAGGTCAACGCCATGGGTGGCGAGGCCAAGGAATACCAAGTCGTCATCGAGCCCAAGCGCTTAGCCGAGTACCGCCTGACGCTGGGCAAGATCTACAACGTCCTGCGATCGAGCAGCGCCAACATCGGCGGCGGCTACATCGAAAAAAATCGCGAGTCCTACGTGATCCGCGGCGAGGCCCAGTACCGCGATCTGCGCGACATCGGCAACACCGTGGTCACCACCGACACCAACGGCACGCCGGTGCTGCTGCGCCAGCTTGGCACGGTCAAGCTGGGGCCGGCCCTGCGCTTTGGCATCGTCACCAAGCACGGCAAGGGCGAGATCGTCGCCGGCACCGTGATGATGCTGATCGGTCAGAACTCGCGGCAGGTGGTGCACAACGTCAAGAGCAAGCTCATCGAGATCGGTCGCGATCTGCCGTCGGGCGTGCGCATCTCGACGTATTACGACCGCGCCGAGTTCATCGATCGCATGCTCAAGACCGTATTCGTGAATCTAAGCGAGGGCGCGGCGCTGGTGGTGCTGGTGCTGTTCCTGACGCTGGGCACGCTGCGCGGCAGCGTCATCGCAGCGCTGGCGATTCCGCTTTCGATGGGGGTCGCGGTGATCGGCATGGTGCGCCTGGGTGTCGTCGGCAACCTGATGTCGCTCGGCGCCATCGACTTTGGTCTGCTGGTCGATGGATCGATCGTGATGCTGGAAGCGGCGATCGTCACGCTGGCCGCGCTGCCGAAACATGCGCGCGATCAGGTGCCCACCGCCATCGCCAAGTCGATGGGGCAGAGCGCTCGCGCCGTGACCTTTGCCGTCGCCATCATCCTGCTGGTGTACCTGCCGCTGATGGCCTTGGAAGGCGTCGAAGGCCGCATGTTCAAGCCGATGGCGCTGACGGTGGCGCTGGCCCTGTTTGGCGCGCTGCTGTTCACGCTGACCGTGTTTCCAGCGCTGGCCTCGATCGTGCTGCGTCCCGGTGGTGGCGGTCACGGCGCGACGGGCCACGAAGATGCCCATGGCCACGGCGGCGGCATCTGGGGACGCCTGCAGCGAATCTATCAGCAGCACCTTGAGGGCGTGCTCGCGCATCCCAAGCGCGTGCTGCTGGCCAGCGCCTTGCTGTTCGGTGCGACCGGCCTTGCCTCGTGGGGGCTGGGGGCTGAGTTCGTGCCGCGACTCGACGAAGGCGAGCTAGCGCTGGACATCAAGCGCCTGCCGTCGATCTCGATCAGCGAAGCGCAGCGCCTGGGCACGCAGGTCGAAGAGGTGCTGGCGCGCTTCCCCGAGGTCAAGTCGATCGTCACGCGCACCGGTCGCGCGGAAGTGGCCACCGATCCAGTCGGCCCCGACGAGACCGAGGTGATGGTCAAGCTGGCCGACAAGCAGCACTGGACCAGCGCGCACGACCTGGACGGCCTGGGCGAAAAGATCAAAGAGGCGGTCGAAAAGGAAGTGCCGGCGACGTTTGTCTCGGTGTCGCAGCCGATCGAAGATCGCGTGAATCAGCTGCTGTCGGGGTCGCGCGCCGACGTGGTGGTCAAGGTCTTCGGCAATGACCTGTCGACATCGAAGGCGCTGGCCGATCGCATCGGTGCGATCCTGCGCACGGTGCCGGGCACCGGCGATCTGCGCGTGCAGCGGGTGTTGGGCTTGCCGCTGCTCAATGTCAAGGTCGATCGCAAGCGGGTGTCGCGCTATGCCATTCCCGCCGACGAGATCCTCGATACGGTGCAGGCCTCGCGCGTGGGCTTGGTGGCGGGGCAGGTGTTCGAAGGCCCGCGGCGGTTTCCGCTGAAGCTGCTGCTGCCACCGGCGCAGCTTACGCCCGAGTCATTCGGCGAGGTGCTGGTCGGCAGCGAAGACGGCCACCTGGTGCCGCTGGCGCAGGTCGCCGAGATCCAAGAGAGCGAAGGCCCCGCCGTCATCAACCGCGAAGCGCTGGAGCGCCGGGTGATGGTCGAAGCCAACATCCGCGGCCGTGATCTGGTCAGCTATGTCGGCGAGGCCCGCGCTCGCGTCGAGGCCGAGGTATCGATCCCGCACGGTTACCACCTGGAGTGGGGCGGGCAGTTCGAAAACTTCACGCGCGCCAAGAACCGCCTGCTTTTGGTGGTGCCGATCGCGCTGGTGATCATCTTCGGCATGCTGTTCCTGATGTTTGGCGAGCTGGGCTATGCCGCGGCGGTGTTTGCCTGCGTGCCGCTGGGCATCGTCGGGGGCATCTTCGCGCTGCGCCTGCGTGGCCTGCCGTTTTCGATCCCGGCGGCGGTCGGCTTCATCGCGCTGTGCGGCGTTGCGGTGCTAAACGGCGTGGTCATGGCGTCGGATCTGCGTCGCCGCTTGGCGCAGGGCGAATCGCTGGGTCACGCGCTGCGCACGGCCACGACGTCCAGCCTGCGTCCGATCTTGACGACGGCACTGGTGGCGGCGATCGGCTTTCTGCCGATGGCGATCTCGACCCGCGCCGGGGCCGAGGTCCAGCGCCCGCTGGCCACGGTGGTCATCGGCGGCATCCTGTCATCGACGCTGCTGATGCTGATGATCCTGCCGATCTTGCTGCGCAAGGTGGCGGCAGCCAGCGAACCGGAAGCGCCCGCTGCCGCGCGGGATTGATGCACCAGGCTTCAAATGTTTGCGCCCACAGGCAGGCGCCGCCGGCCTCCTAGATAGATCAGATGGAGCACGGAGCTCTGTGGGGCCTGCGGGTGAACATTCAGGGTGTCTCGTGAATTGCCGCTGCTGGCTCCTTGTCATGGCGTTTCCGCATGACCACCAGGACATCTTCGCCAGCCAGGGGCCGTTGCGGGTCGGGAGGGGCCAAGAGAGTCCCTTCACGGGTCTCTATTCCGATGACATACACACCAAAGCGCCGACGGAAATCGGCCTCGCGCAGCGACAGGCCAACCGCCTCGCTGGGAACTCGCATGCGGACCACGCTATCCGCACTCCGCTGGCTCAGCATGGCCATGAGATCATCGAGCTGCACGTCGTTGGCTAGCGTTGAAAAGGCTGCATGCTCGCGCAGCGCTGCCGCACTTCGAGAGGCCACGTGCTGTCGCATCTCGCGCAGCATGGCTGCTCGTTCCAGGACACCGGCAAAGCTACGGCCATCGCGGGCCACCACTGGCAAGACATCGACGCCCGCTTGGCGGAAGCGCTCGAGGGCTGTGTACAGATGATCGTTTTGGCGTAGCCACGGCGCACCAGAGTTCATGATATCGGCAGCGACGATGTTCTTGTGCCCGTCAGCCAGCTCGGCAACTGCCAGCAGCTCGGCCGTTGAGATGAAGCCAACTACAGCGCCCTGCTCGACTACGATCAGAATCGGTTGGGTGCCCGGCGGGATCTTGGCCAGCGTCTCTGGCAGCGTGGCGCGAGGATGCGTTACGTGTGGCCAGTCTGTCTGGAGGAGCGATGCCACCTGACGTGACTCCAACCAGCTGCGTACCGAGTCACCGGCATGAGCGGGAGACTCCTCCGGTGTGCGCACCTGCTCGGCATAGACGCCAAAGCGGTGCCCCAGCGCGTACGAGACGACGCTCACCAGCATCAGCGGCACGATCAGACCGTAGCTGCCGGTCATCTCGGTGACCATGACGATGGCCGCCAGCGGTGTACGCAGGGACGCTGCCAGCACGCCAGCCATCCCGACGGGAACCAGGGCAGCTCGCAGTGGCTCGGGGATCGCCCCAGGCAAAATCAGCTGGAGCAGCGCGCCGGTAGCCGCACCCACGACACCCCCGATGAATACTACCGGGCCGAACAGACCTCCTGCGCTTTCGCCCCCCATCATCAGCGCGGTGGCGATGCACTTGGCCAGCACAACGAAGACGAAGAACAGCGCAAATCCCTCAAGCGGGGCCTGGCCCAGCGTTCCTTCGAGAGCGCCTTGAATGAAGCGATACCGCGCATCCATGATCTGCGGAAACGCTAGCGCGATTGCGCCGCCGATTAGTCCAGCAACGGCAGCGGTTGACCAGCGCGGCAGGCGACTGCGGCGACGTAGCGACCCGGCGATGCGCAGCGCGTGAAAGAAGAAGAAGCTGACCGCTGCGCACAGAACCGCCAGCACGGCATAGGGAATCAGCTCCAGCGGATGACTGAAGGTCAGACGTTCTGTGCCACTTAGCAGACGGTGCCCATAGCCGCCAAAGGCCATGAAGGTGGAATAGCTGGTCACCGATGCGATGAACGAGGGCATTAGCGCCTCGACCTCAAACTCTGGCTCGCTGTAGAGGACGCTGGTGGCAAAGAGTGCCCCACCCAGCGGTGTCTGGAAGATGGCTCCGACCCCAGCCGCGCAGCCGGCTGCAAGGAAACGGCGTCGCTCGCGCACTCCGCCGCCTAGCTTGTGACTGACCGCAGTGCCGATCGCCGCGCACAGCACAGCAATGGCGGCCTCTTTGCCCACCGAACCGCCGCACGAGATTACGATCGCCGCAGCAAATGCCTTGAGCGCGGAGTCGCGCAGCGAGAGCTCCGCACCCCCGTGGTGAAAGGCATCGATCAGAACCGCCGTCCCATGGGCACGGGTGGGTCGGCACAGAAAGGCCACGATCAAGCCGGAAGCGAGCCCGCCAAGCATCGGCAACAGCAGCACACCAAAGCGGAGCTCTAGTCGGCTCTCTGCCGTCGTAGTTTGAAGGCAGCCGATCAGGCGTGGAAAGCCCTGGTCAACCAGAGATTCCAGGGCCCGAGCGGCCAAGCCGGACAACAGCCCGACGACGATGCTCAGAAAAAGGGTACGTGACCAGCGTGTCCCCAAGAGCCGCGGCAACGGCCAGGGGATGGGAGAACGGTGAGAGGGGGCATCCATTGCAAGTCACAAGGTCCGATGCCTGCCGGCAGACGCACCGCGCTTGCCGGCCAGGGCCGAGACACTCTTGGAACAAAGCAAATGATGTGCCACCCCGCCGCATAAGACGGAACAGGGGGCGCGTGCAGGCGAGCCAGCTGTGCTCTGACTCCCGGATCGAGCGCAGCCAGTGCGACCGCGAAGGTCCCTGAGGTCTCTCGCTTGAGATGTCCTCCATCAGCGGCTGATCCCGGACCGCCTGCACCGGGCGTCACCACAGCCCCGCCGAGCGAGATAGGGATTGGGCCCGGCAAAAATATTTATGTCGATTTCATCAAACTTTCAAATCGATCTGTGTGAACTACAAATATATCTGAAGCAGTCGAGTCAGGACTCAGCCGTCGGATCTTGCTAGGGAAGATTCGGGAACCAGATGTACCGTTCTCGTCGGAAATGCGAACGAGCTACCGGCCCTAGAGACCACGTCCATGAACTGCAGGAGTACTTCCTGCCGGATGAGCTGAAACTCCGCCCAGTCGGCGGTCTGAAACCACGCCATCACTTCGATGTTCAGAGACGAGTCGCCAAACTCCTTGAATCGCACCACGACGGCTTCCGACCAGATCTTGGGCTGCGCTCGCAGGACAAGCTCAAGCTCGGTCAAGACAGAGCGTAGCTGGGCGGGCGTCGTCGAATAGACCAACCCAACATTGCAGGCGAGGCGCAGCCGGTCGCGGGCCGAGTACGACTCCAGACGCATCTCGGCGAGCTTGCCGTTCGGTACGCTGATCAGCGTGCGGTCCAGCGTGCGAATCTTGGTCGAGCGCAGGCCGATGACCTCGACCGTGCCGACAAAGTCCTCAACCCGGACGAAGTCACCTTCTCGGAACGGTTGATCGGCGCCAATCGAGAAGGCGCCGAAGAGGTTCTCGACCGTCTTCTGCGCGGCCAGCGCCACCGCGAGACCCCCAATGCCCAGACCGGCGATCAAGCTCGCGATGGGATAGCCAAGCTCCGATAGCAAGGCAACGACACCCAGCACCCAGATCGCCACCTTGGCGATACGGGCAGCGAGCGGGACCAGCGACAGCGTGCCTGCATGCAGCCTGGCCCAGCCGGACTCGGAAATAGCGTGGCCGGCGACATCCAGTGAGCGCGAGAGGCCCCAAAACAGCGCGAGCAAGAAGCCGGATCGCGAAATTCGATGGGCCCAGGAATGAAAGATGCCGGCTAGCTCCATCCAAGGCAGAAGCAGATACATCGACAGCAGCAGCCAGAAGAGGGTTAGCGGTGCACCAATGCGTGCGACCAGGGCCTCGTCCCAGCGATTGTCCGTGCGCAAGGCCAGCCGAAGCAGGACACCGCGGCTCAAGCGGCTGAGCAGGTAGCCCACGGCCCAGGCCATCAGCAGCACCACGGGCGACAGCAGCAGGCGCCAGCGTGGCACTCCCCACAGGCTGGGCTGCGCAAGATTCGCGGGCAGTCGGGCTTGCAGCCAGGCATCGCCGCCCAGCAGCACATAGGCGCAGCCCGCAGCACTGAGGGCGGCACACGCGAGCACGACCAAGGCACCAAACTGGCCCTCTTGCGGGACGGACCCACTACGATCCGAGAGTGAATGTGCCATCGTCAGCTCCTGGTCTCTCGTTCTGACCCGATGCTAGCGACCGGCCAATATATGGACTATTTAGAAATTTCTACGTGAACTATTTAGAAAGACGACACATAGCAACTTCCGCCTGTTGCCCTGCGTCATAGCGTCGGTGATGTGGTTTGGCGTCGCGCCATGCTTCTGGGTGTTCGATGCTGCGACCGTGGCCGATGGCTTCCAACATATCTGTATTCACAACATATCCAGTGACTATTTCTTGAATACCTACTTCATGACCGCAGGTACTATCGGGCACTATGGAGGTGATCATGAGCACTACGAGTAAGAAGCAGCGCTCGATTCTGGAGGCGTTGGCAGGCGGTGGGGGAGAAAACCGCCGTGTGCTCTTGGCCTGCCCCGACATGACGTAGCCCGCTTCGGCTCTACTGCGGGCTGGTGCCTGGGCCGAGAGGCTTGTCGATGAGCGGTCTGTGCTGCAGATCCGTGGTCCACCCCGCACGATCTGGCCTTGGGCGCAGTCACAACGTGGTCGCGGCTGCCACGAATCTCGCCGATCGACGCGGTCCCACACCAGCTCCAGCCGCTGCCAAGTATGCGACTTACGCAATGCTCAACCGTGCTCGGCAGGATGGTCGATCGAGCTACAAGAAGCCGCCTTTGACTCCCGCTTCGCCAGATTGAGGATCAGGAGCACCGCCGGGGAATCTGCTTCACCCTTGCACCAAGGGGGCAGGAATTGCACCTGCACGAGATTCAAGTTCTCTGAGGTCTGTTCCGCTCCTTTCTCCGTCTCAGGCCCCTTCCTTGATGCACGCATCATTACAGGGGAACGGGTCGCGCCGAGTAGTAGCGATCGAATCGCCCTTCCAAAAGCCACTGCACCTGCGCTGGCCACCAGCGCCCGCGCCCCTTCGGCGTGCAGTAGCCCGCGTCCATCAGCACCTTCGCCAGCCTCGGATACCCAGGTCGCACGAAGGGCTCGTTATGGCCCGCTGCTTCATGCTCCTGCCGCATGCGTTCGAGCATCGCTTCCAAGAATCGGCGCGGAGTCAGAAGCTGCGTCTCCACACAGCGCACCAACAGCTTGCGCACGCTGCTCTCCGTGAACCGGCGCCCCTTGAGCGGCAGGAATCCCAGCTCATTCAGAATCGCCGCGATCTGCGCTTGGGTGTGGCCGCGCTTGCGCAGCTCGACCATGCGCTGCTTCAGTTCTTCGTCGCTGTGCGGGCGGTCATTGATGGGTCGCGGCTGAATGTGGCTCAGCCGCAAGCGCAGGTTGTAGATGACACTCTTGCTCCAGCGAGGACTCTGCGGTGGCGAGATTCCGGCCGCGTTCAGGCGATTCGCCATCTCGGTGATTCCGATGCCCTCCGCTGCCCACGCATTGAGCTGCGCAATGACCGCCAGCTCGGTCTCATCATCGACAAGGATCCGCATGCGCGGATTGTCCGGCGCCGGAATCGTCTTCTTCCCATACGCCGCCTTGCCGAAGTGATAACCACTCTGCCGAATGTGAAGGATCGCCTCGCGCGTCCGCTCCCCCGTCGCCTCGCGCTCCATCTGCGCGAAGACCAGCAGGATGTTGATCAGCGCACGCCCCAGCGCAGAGTCGAGCCGAATCGCTTCCCGAATCGCGACCAGCTCCTTCGCGCCATCCTTGAAGTAGGTCTCGTAGATCTCGCAGAAGTGACGAATCGATCGTGAGAGCCGATCGAACTTCACCACGACGAGCACATCACCGCTCTTGTCGAGATGCATCAGCGCATCCTGCAGCCCCGGTCGTCGATCCTTCCCACCCGACAGAACATCCTGATAGATGCGCGCCAGCTTCAGCTCATGCAGCGCGCAGTACTGCGAGATCGCCGCCTGCTGTGCCTCCAGCGAGATCCCTTCGTGCGCCTGCATATCGGTCGAGACTCGAACATAGCCAATCGCAGTACGCTCCCCCTGATTGCCGCGGAATTCCTGCGATCCGTTCCGCGCATTCCGCGCC